>NZ_JBIWCW010000012.1:0-83042 GCF_044761665.1 Peribacillus sp. NPDC097295 | reverse complement strand
ACTCATCCAGTGATACTTAGCCTTATATGAAGTTCGTGTTCCTCAGACCGGAGGTTTGCCGCTTGCTTCCTTCAGATTCCACGTCACCGTGGACACCCTTGCATTAAGCTAACCACTACTACTGCCTTCATGGTTCGGGACTCACACCCTATAGATTGCACCCATGCCGGGCACACCAAAAAAACACTCGTTGCGAAATCGCACCGAATGCTTTCAAACCTTAACTTCCCGCGTATAAATAATTTATTATAACAATTTTAGCTTTCCTAACGTAAAAATTCGGCTTTCAATAAGGAAAAGATTAAAACATCTTGTGAATGATTATTTAAGTAGATAAAATCTCTAAGTTTTCCTTCTTCCAGGAATCCAACTTTTCTCAACAGATTGGTCGATGCCAGATTATTTGGAAAAGCTAATGCAGCTATGCGATGCAACTCCAGTTCTTGAAAGGAAAATCGCAATACTTCTCTGACCGCTTCATACGTAAAGTATTTCCTTCGAAAATCTGGGTGAACTTCGTAGCCTAGTTCTGCTCTTTTATTAGACTTGTTCAAATGATTCAGACCAACAGTCCCTATGAACCTTCCTGTATCCTTTATGACAATTCCCCATTGAATTCCTCTTTCATTAATGTAAGTGCTTCTAAACGAGTTAATAATCCGATGAGACTCTTCAAACCGAACCAATGTTTCGATGCCACCATAACGGGTTACTTCGTCTCTTGATAGGATATCAAACAGACTCTCTGAATGCTGGCGACCTATTTCTACTAGGGACAGCCTATCCGTTCCTAATTCAGGAAACTTCATCCCTTATCCCTCCATTAATATTTATATCCTCCTTTATTCTATATTCGAGGGCGATTTTCCTGTTTAACTCACAGTTCCTTTCATAATAGACCTTTCCTTCAAGTACAAGGCTGAATCAGGATGTCTGTTCTTAGTTATCAAATCTCTAATGATTTGTGAGAGAATGACACTATAAACTGTACCATTTCCCCCATACCCCATTAAGAAATAACAGTTGGGGAAATTTGGATAAATCCCAATAGTAGGCAAACCATCATGTGACTCACCAAAGAAAGCACCCCAATAATAATCTGCTTGAACTAAACCCTCCAACTCTGGGAATAAACCGACGAGTTGCTTCAATAATTCATCTCGTTTATGAATGATCTTTGAATCTCTCTTTTCAAGATTGGTTATTCTTTCATCTAATCCCCCTATAATTATTCGATTTTCCACCGTTTTTCTTGCATATAGATAAGGCCTTGCCGTTTCCCAAATCATCATTCCCTCATCCCATTTGGCAAAATCCGCAATCGGATTTGTTGCAATTGCGTAGGAACTGAGGATCATCGCATTAGGATCGTTCACCTCTTCTTGAGCTTCATATCCGGTTGCGAAAATAACATGCTGGGCTCGTATAGAATGACCAGAGTCGGTCATTAATTCTGTATGATCATCTTTTAAGATTTTTCCATTGATCTTCGTATTTGAAAACACACGCACCCCTTGTTGATAAGCCTTTTTGAGTAATAAATGTGCATGCTTATATGGATTAATTTCGGCATCGTTACCTGTAACAAGGGCTCCTGCTTTTAAAAAGGAAAAATGATCCCCTATCTCTTTTTCAGAGTAATATTCAACTGGAAAGTTACGGGTTTTAAGATTTTGATATTCTTCCTTCAACATAGGTACATCACCAGGATTCGAAGCATAATACAAACTCTTCCTAATCTTAAAGTCTGGATTATCAGCTAAGCTGGGTACAACTTTTTTTTCAAGCGTATTTATGGCTTCCAAGCAAAGCTGTAAATGTCGAGTACCTGCTTCTTCTCCAAAACTATGAATCAAAGAAGTTAAGGATTTGTCATTTGAATATTGTAAAAGACCTGTATTAGCAACAGTGCTTCCTGTACTTAAATCCCTCTTGTCTACAAGAATGACATTAAGTCCAGTTTCCGCTAAAAAATAAGCGCAATGCGCTCCCGATGACCCAGATCCTACTATGCATACATCACACATGATATCTTCTTCTAATACCGGATAGTTCATTTGTTCATTATAAGTCTCGTTCCAATATAATTTTCCGGATTTCAAATTCATTCTTACCTTCACCTTCCTACTTATGACCACTTTGCACTTGTTTTTAGTTCTATTTATATATTTATAAGAGCTTTTAAACTAATCCTTCTTTACCCTAATCAAGATAAAATGCAAACGTAAAATAATTCTTTATAAATAATTATTTCTGTAGAAATTACGATTACATAGGCCTATTAAGGCCATTACATCTTTAACATTAAGATAGTATGTACCTATAATTATTTAAAATGTAACTAATTCTTTAATCCTGATTTTTCTCCTTTCAAAATTTATCCGGTTTACGTTTTCCTAATTTTATAGCATACTAGATTTTCATTACAGAATTTTGTTACAGGAGGAAATCCAATGAAAAAAATTATTTTACCGTCTGTACTAACTTTAACGCTACTATGTCCAACCGGGGCTCTAGGTGCCAATACCTATACAGTTAATAACGGAGATACATTAGCAAAAATTGCAACTGAACATAATATCAGCCTTTCCGAATTGCTTAAGGCAAATCCTGAAGTGGATGATCCTAATCAAATTACAATTGGACAAGCCATTTCCTTACCCACTACTAAAAATGTAGCAGCTCAGGCAAGTAGCAAATCCATTGAACAACAAGTTCTTGATCTAGTTAACGCAGAACGTGCACAGGCAGGACTGAAGGAATTGAAAATGGATGAAGAACTCTCAAATGTGGCAAAGGCGAAATCAGAAGATATGCGTGACAATAATTATTTCAGTCACACAAGCCCTACCTATGGCTCACCTTTTGATATGATGAAATCATTTGGGATTAATTATACATATGCTGGTGAAAATATTGCAGCAGGACAAACCAGTCCATCAGCAGTAATGAAGTCATGGATGAATAGTGCCGGACATAAAGCCAACATCTTGAATAAGAACTATACGCATATTGGAATTGGATATGTTAAAGGCGGTACGTACAGTCGTTATTGGACACAACAATTCATCGGAAAATAGAAATTTTAACATGCAGCGTATTCGCTGCATGTTTTTCTTCTTTATCCCCTATTAAATCATAGTAATTCGTTAAAGAAGTCCATAAGTGGGAGGTTTCGAATTTAAACCTCTTTCATAACTTCTTTAGTCTCAGAAAGGAAATTATCAGCAGAAACATTCCTCGATTCACTAGATAACAAATTTCAGATATAATAGATAAAAATAATCATTGGAGGAGAATTAATTGTCAAATAGAATAGGTTTAGTGCTAGACGTGGAGACGACTGGATTACGACCGAACTCGGATGAAATTATCGAACTTGCTCTAATTCTTTTCACCTATAACAGTGAGACTGGAGACATTTTAAGTCTAGTTGATCAAGATTCATTTTTAAGAGAACCACTCTCTTATCAAGCTAAAAGAAATTATAGTCAAGCATACAGAGTTCACGGAATACCCCATAGTTCTGTAGAAGGGAAACGTTTTCACGATGAAAAAATACGATCATACATAGACCGTACTGATTCAATATTTGCCCATAACGCTTCCTTTGATCGCAGTTTTCTCTATCAGTTGTACCCGGAAATTAATGACCAAAAGTGGTTTTGTACGATGAGAAATGTTCCTTGGAAACAATATGGTTTCGCAAATAGTAAGCTGTTAACCCTGCTTCAATCTCATAACATCACTTCCTTTCAAACACATCGGGCCATGGATGACATTTCCTACCTAATGGAACTGTTGCAAAAATCCAACCCTGCCGGTCTCCCCTACCTGAAGGATGTTATCAATAAAAATCCAATGAAAAAATATGCACCTTCTTCTCAAAAATCTCATGTATAAAAAAACGGAAAAATTCTTACGAATTTTTCCGTTTTTTATATACTTTCAATTACTCTCTAAAAGACTATTTTATACCGATGCTTCATCCTCTTTTTTGGCAAATATATTTTTTTGCTTTTTGAATTTCAAGCAATAGTAAACGATAGATAGTATCAAAGCCACTACTAAGAAAATAGCCAAGATGCTAAGGTTATGCCACATGAAGTTATAATCCCCTGTGGAGATAACCGCTCTAAATGCATTAATCGAGTATGTCATTGGTAAGAATGGTGTAAAGTGTTGCAAGAAACTAGGAACCAATTCATTCGGGAATGTCCCCCCGCTACTAGTCAGCTGAAGGATCATAATCAACAAGGCGATAAAACGCCCTGGATTGTCAAAGGCTGCTCCTAGGAATTGAATGATTGCCATAAACGTCAAGCTAGCCATAACGCTAATCATGATGAATAATGGAATATTCGTCACTTCGATTTCCAGTCCTAGTATTAATACCAAATCCACCAAGATGGCCTGAAATAATCCCACTAATGCCATGACACCGTACTTACTAATAAACCAGCCGAATCCATTTTCAGGAATGACTACAGGATCCCTCATCGGGAATATGATTGTCAAAACGATCGCTCCAATAAATAAACTCAATGATACCAAATATGGAGCAAAACTAGTTCCATAATTCGGTACATTATTTATTGGCATTTTATCGACTTTCACTGGGCTTGCAAACATGTCATATACATCATCATCCGCTTTGATGTCACTTGCTTCGTCTGCCCCATCTTTCAATTCATCATGCAATTCTTTTGATCCATCAGAAAGTTTAGCGACGCCATCTTCCAGCTTGATTGCCCCATTGGCCAATTCACCCATCCCACTGGTCAAGCTTGATGATCCATCTTTCAACTTATCCGTTCCTGCAACCAGGCTTTTCGATCCTTCGGAAAGTTGTGAAGTCCCACTGGATAATTGCTTGGAACCATCTTCTAATTGATCAAGACCCGTGACTAAATTATTGCTGCCTTCCGTTAATTGACCAAGGCCGCTCTGAGCCGTATCTATACTTTCACCGAATGTCGTTAAACCGGCTACCAATTGTCCCTGACCACTTTCTAGTTCACTTGCTCCACTAGCCAGTTTTCCTTGTGCTTCGGACAATTGGGTGAAACCATCACTAAGAGCGTCCGTTCCTTTTCCCAATTGACTGGCACCATCACTAAGACTTGTACCACCTTTGGAAATTTCAGAAGCGCTAGCTGAAAGTTTATCTACTCCCGCAGAAACTCCCTTACTTCCTTCATTGATTTTAGTCAATGATGTAATAAGTCCTTCCAAACGAGCTTTTTCAGCTGGGTCTTCCGAAGCCTGAGATTGTTGTTTCAGTCCCGAAATAACTTCATCGAGCCCCGCAGAAACTTGAGCTGCACCTGTTTTCGCTTCATTGGCACCAGCACTCCAATCTGTCAAAGAGGAGGAAAGCTTGCTTGCACCCGTAGCTACTCCATTTGCCCCCTCGGACAAACTAGGGAGTTTTTCTTCAATCTGATTGAACCCTTCCAAGGATTGTTGTAAACCTGCCGCTAACGTACCGGAACCTGCTTCAGATTTCTTGGCTCCCTCCAAAAGTTCCGTTTGTCCTGCTTTCATTTGCCCGAAACCAGAACTGAATTGTTGTAATCCTTGGTTAAGTTCTTTTGAGCCACTCGCTGCTGAACCGACCCCATCTGAAAATGTTACCGATTTTTCGGCCAATTTTTCAAGATTATTTTGGATTTCAACCGATCCTGACTGAACGGAACTAATTCCCTCATCTACTCTTTCTGCGCCTTCTTTGGCAGAGTTAATACCGGAACCTAAATCTTTTGTTCCGTCTTTCACCGTATCGGTCCCATCCTTCAACTTACCCGCTCCATCACTTGCATCTTTGAGACCGTTAGCCACATCTTGCAAATTATCGAACATCGACTCAGCATATGTCTTCGTGACTGCTGACGAAACCTCGGCCTTGATTTTTTCTGAAGCGGCATCCCCTATTTTAGTAGAAATATAGTTATAGCCTTCATTGGATGTATAAATCAAATCCAATTTCTCCGGTTTATCGTCTTGTAAAGTGGTTGCGTTCTTAGAAAAATTTTCTGGAATTTCTATTTTCATATAATAATCTAGATTATTGAGCCCCTGATCCGCTTCCTTTTGACTCACAAAATGCCAATCAAAATCTTGCTTTTCCTTCAATTCTTCCACTAAGTCTTTCCCTATGGTGAGTTCCGCATCATTAAAATTGGCTCCTTTGTCATTATTAACAATGGCAACCGGTAGTTGGTCCACCTTTCCATAGGGATCCCAAAAAGCCCATAAAAACGTCCCGCTATAAAGAAGTGGAACCGTAATAATCCCTATTATAGAGATTAGTATTATTGGATTTTTTATAATCGCCAAAAATTCTCCCTTTAACGATTTAAACATGATTTGCAAATCCTCCTCCAAGAAGTAACTGACCAATTTATTCAGTTGGTCATTATCTGCGAGTAATATACCATTTCCTCTGTTATTTATCAACCTTAATATCTTCAGAATACATAAATGGAAAGGGTTTTTTCGGGAGTAATTGTGGATGTATTTATTGGATTGGCTCATCAAAAATGGAGCTGTCCCAAAAAGGGTAGTTATGCCTAAATTGAAGAAATAAAGAGAGGCAGAAATGTTGATTTAACAACATTTCTGCCTCTTCAATCTTGCGTTATTTTACTCGAAAAAGGACTTATGAGACAGTCCCACCTTCATAAAGCTATGATGCTTCATGAAGATTCTAAAGCGCTTTCAAGTTACCTTGTAATGGTACCTTTCAATTTATTTACCTGTTCATTCATTCTTCCAAGAGAATCGTGATATTCTTTTTCAAGTTGCTTAATAATACCAGCAGTGGTATCAATCTGCTTTATCGCTCCAACCCCATGGCCTGCAGACCATATATCACGCCATGCTTTCGAATCAGATGATTTGGACATGCTGTCAAAATCCACGTTTTCTTTCCTGGCTAATTTATCTGGGTCCATTCCTTCTTTTCTTATGCTTGGCTTAAGCATATTACAGTTAACACCTGAAAATGCATCAGTCAAGATGATATCGTCTTGATTCGAATCAACAAGCATCTGACGATATTCATCATTTGCCATGCTCTCTTTTGCCACGATGAAACGGGTACCCATATAGGCTAAATCTGCTCCTGCAGCTTGTGCAGCCAATATACTATGCCCCGTACCAATTGATCCAGCGAGTAGAATGATTCCATCCCAAAATTTCCTGACACTGTCCACGAAAGCAAAACTATTTATTTCACCTGCATGTCCACCAGCGCCTGAAGCAACTAGGATCAATCCATCCACACCGGTTTCGGCCGCTTTTTTGGCAAAATCCACACTACTTACATCCGAAAAAACGAGGCCTCCATAGCTATGTACAACATCCACAATATGTTTTGGTGAGCCTAGTGAAGTAATGACGATGGGAGGTTGGTGCTTTTTGACCAATTCCAATTCTTCTTCAAGGCGGCTGTACGTACGGTGTACGACCATGTTCATAGCCCAAGGAGCAATTTTACTGTTTGGATCCTTATCCCTTGCCGATATAAGTGTATTGTTAATGTCACCCATCCACTGGTCCAATACTTCGATAGGTCTAGCATTTGGAGCAGGAAACGAGCCTATTACTCCATTTAAACAACATTCTTTCACTAATTCCGGGCCAGAAATTAAAAACATGGGTGCTGATATCACCGGTAAAGAAAGTTGCTTCCACCAGTGCTCAGGAATGGATTTGCTCATCAGTAAAACCTCCATTATTTAATATTTTACCAAAATATTACACTACGAGATTATCATACTTCTAAATTACATAATATTCAAGAAATAATTTATTAGAGGTAAGGTTATAAAAAAGCTGCATATGGGAAATCCACATGCAGCTTCCTTTTATTTAGATAGAACCCATTTCCGTATCGCTTTGGCCACTCCATCTTCTTGATTAGTCGAAGTGACCCAATCGGATTTGTCCTTAACGATTTGCTGTGCATTCCCCATGGCTACACCCAATTTTGCTTCTTGAATCATGGCAAGGTCATTTAAGCTATCTCCCACTGCCATAACATGATCCATTGTTAAATCCAGCATTGAACATACACGATTGATTGCTTTCGCCTTATTGACACCTATAGCATTCACTTCAATATTCGTAGGACTAGAATTACTTATTTCTAAATTCTCCTTTGTTCTCAGCTCATCCATAATCAATTGACGAATGGTATCATCGTTCGTATCAAACCCGAATTTAAGCCATTTTGAGTCCATGATTTTTTCAGGCATCTCATCCCGGTAGACCCGATCACAGCTTGTCGCCCAAAAATAAGTTCCATGCTTTTGACTCAATTCCCACATCCATTGTATGGATTCGCTATCGACGATATGCCTTTCCACCAATTCACCATCGTTATTGTATATTTCACTTCCATTAACCGTAATTAAATATGATTGAAGTTCCATTGACTTCGCAAAATCATTGCAAGTCGCAAAAGCTCTTCCCGTACTTAAAACGACATATACTCCCTGATTCTCGGCTTCTTTAATCGCCCGTCGATTCTCTTCAGAAATCTCCCCGATTTGATTTAATAGCGTGCCATCCATATCGAGTGCAACTAATTTAATGTTTATATTATCCATTTATATACATCCTTCCTCTTTTGCAATGTAGATACTTATAGCATACTGTATCTTGCTTCTTCAAGGAAGAAATCTGATTGTATAAGCATTAGCAAATAATCTTATACTCTTTAGTACTTTAAGAATATGGCGTGCCTGAATTAAGTCATTACCCCTTTTCTTTTTCGTTTAATTCAGAGCGAATCCTTTCTTCCCATTTTGAAATACCGTCATTTTCATCAAATTCTATAATGACATCTGTTACCCCTCTTTCTTTGAAAATTGATGCAATTAATCTGTCTTTAATGACATCCGCTTCAGCGATTGTAATATGTGCATCGAGCTCCACCTCGAGTTCCACATGAAAGTCTTCTCCTTCTTTGATCACTGCAAGATTCTGAATATCACGCACTTCTGGATCATTCATTACCATCGTCCCTATTTTCAGGCGCATATCAATATCAGCTTCACCAAGCGCCCCTGCTGCATTTTCAAAGAATACCCGTCCAACCACGTAAAACATGCCGAGTCCGATCAACACTGAAGCTACACCTTCAGCCTGCTTGAATGGTGTGAAATTAGCCAGTAAAATTGCCAGGATTGCGAGTAAGCCACCACCCGTAGCTACCATATCCTCCATAAACACAAGTTTTGTGGCAGGTTTTGCCCGACTTAAACCTGAAAAGCTTTTAACTATGATTGCTGCTCCTCTAGCTTCGATATTTGCTTCCCTAACCACTTCTTTCATGGCTTTAAATAATACATAGGCCTCAAGTACAACGGCGATGAATAACACGGAAAGGTTAATGACAATCCCTGTCGATGGAATGGGATGTAGAATATGATGAAAGCCTTCCTTTATCGTTTCATAAGACATGATTCCCACAATCAATACCGCTCCTAGAAGTACTAAATTAACCAAACGCCCAAACCCTTCTGGAAATCGTTCGGTCGGTGCTTTTTTACTTAGAGCAGAACCTACAAAAACGAAAAATTGATTCGCAGCATCCCCTAACGAATGTAGGGTCTCCGCAAACATTGCGACATTGCCTGTAAGGAAATATGCAATCCCCTTTAAAATGGCAATAATAGTATTAATACAGGTTGCAATAAAAGCTGACTTATTCCCTTGCTTCAGCAACAACATTAATTTTTTCATATCCGATAGCCCTCTTCATTTTTTATTTACACAAGTTGTAGTATTTCCATCTACATTCAAACGAACCATAATGAGAGTAAAAAATTGTTGTTATTTGAAGGTTATAACTGGTTCTATTCAATTTTTAACACAGACCAAAAAATGGTAGTGAGCAAGGACTCACTACCATTTTTATAATACATATAGATGAAACTAAGCCTTCGTTTTTTTCACCAATTTGGAAGGGTTGTTCACTTTGTAACGAACTTCCTTACTGTATTTCTTGTCTACGACTTTTCCATCGAACTCCAGTTCGTCGCCTTCTTCAAGTTCAGCCTTTTTTAATGTTTTACTATAGCCACACCATGCATCCCCAATGACTAGTTCTGGATCTGTGGTTACTTTTACATTTTCCAGAAGGATCACTTCATCCTCTTCGCCTGTAAAATGATTCATTTTGGCTGTAAACTCTTTAACGGTTGCCGTAAAATGTACTTTGTCGGCAGGTAAGTCCAGTTTAGGTATGGCCTGTTTCTTTTTACTCTTTGGCTTTTCCTTTTTTTGTTCAGCTTTCGGAGTTTCTTTGAGCTCGCCAAGGTCCTCTGTTGCTTTTTCCTTAACTTCCTGTTCGACATCCATTAAGGTTGTCGGAGAAATGGGACCGCTCAATAATTCTTTCCCAAAATTCGAACTTTGCATTTCCTTTAAATAAGCTGGATGTATACAGCTTAGTTTGCCATTTTCAAATTCAACAACAATTGTATCCAAACCGTTACCATATTGTTCATAACCGGCCAATTTGACTTTTTCTTGATGACTTCCACTTTTATATACTAGTTCTTTTTTTACTGATCTCGCAGTGAACAATTTCCATTCTAACCCTTTTGCCACATAATCCTCTTCATCTGAAAAAGTAATGAAGTCTCCCTTAGGTTCTATGTAGTGAACCAAACCTTTTGTTTCTGCTGGAGTTTCAGCCACAGTCAACACTCCTATAAATTTGTGTATGTTTATATATTAGCAAAGGAATGCAAAGTTGCAAAATGAATGAGCATAATTTCGCTCAAAACATTTGTTTACCTCCTGATTAGTTTAAAGCACACCATCTTTAAAAGAAATAAATTAAGCAAAACTTATTTTTTAAGCACAAAAATGAAATATTCTTTATGCTATCCTTTTTTCAAGATGCATATTAGAAATGCTAAATCAATCCAAATGGTTCCATCCTATTAATAACGATAAGCAGCATTTTTCGATTATCAGTTGGGGAATCAATCAGGCCCGGATGGGAAGCGATACAAAGAACTCCAACAATACGGACTCTCATTTCGCTCGATCTTATTGTTCCTTTGCTTCGAAGGTTTGTAATGCGGCTGTTATATACGTATAAGCGGAAACGAACTTGAAATTAGGAGAGCAATGGTGGGGATGTATCAATACCAGTTATTTTATTGTAATGATTGTTAGTGGATTATTTGTCTTCCGTTTTGCAAATTTATTGGGTAAACACCTCATTCTTTGGTTGACTTTTGCCAAGTAATCTATTGACCTGGAGCAGATGCGAGAGGTTACCTACACTAGACTCATCCAAAAAAGAAGCTTCAAACTAAACAATAGCTAAAATATTCTGCCGGGAGTGCTTCCATCAATCTTACTTTTCTATTGCTGTATTACTCATATGCTTATCACGGAGAATTATGGGATCGAAATAAATATTCGTTTTTGCACCGGCTTGATATTTCTCACCTTTTTATATGCATGTTTGAAGAGGAAAGACTTACAATATACATTAATTGATTATTGAGCTGAAAGATTTATCAGCTCTTTTTACTTATATAGATTGGTGACAAACTATTTTATTACCAATATATTTTGCTGTATATACGCCCAATTTTGCGGGAAACGTAAACCAATATGCCAATAGGTGGTACCTGCTAGTTCATATGCATCAATCACTTGATATTTTTCGTTTATAGAGCGAATATCCTCAAACCAGACGATATATTCTGATTTTTCCTGTACATACGAGTAAGTAGGGGAAGCTGCATTTCTGTCAAAGCGTATTTCTGAATTTGTTGTTATCGCAAGGTTTTGGGCATTTTGTGCTGACAGTGCTCTCGTTTTGTTGCTAGGGATGAGCCAATCATAACCGTACATGGGAATGGCAGCCTGTATAATATTCGCAGGTATCGTGGATACAGCATACTGGAGAACCTGTCTCATCCACCAAATTGGAGAAATCGGTTCTGGGGGTCCCGTCGGGTAACCATAGTCAATTGTCATGACGGCGACTAGATCTGCAACCTTTCCAATTCCCCTATAATCATGCCCGCCAACAATTTGGTTATCAGGATTATCTTCTGTTTTCGCATGAACATTCACTTGTAATATAAGATCTACCATCTCTTCTTTTATTTCCTGCAAAAAGGCCACATATTCCGATCGATTAGCCGGAGGAACGAATTCCAGGTCCATACTCACACCGCCATACCCTTTTTCCTTCACGAAGTTCAGCACGCTTGTAATTAGATTTCTCCGGTAAATGGAATTGGTAAGGACATCACCAGCTAAATCGGCCTTAAAATCTCCATTTTGAAAGTTACGAATCATTAACAGGGGCGTCACCCCATTTTGCTTACATTTTTCTATAAGCGGTAGATCATCACCATCTACATATGCATAACCTTCCTCTGTAAATGAATAGGCAACAATCGCAAGGTAGGTTAGCTTATCACCATTTTCCTCAACCATTTCAAACACTTCTCCACCAGAGGCTGGAAATGCGAAGCCCATTGTCACCAATTGTTTTTTAAAGGGAGATGGAATCATTATTTCCCTCCCTATCATAAGTATATTGGAAAGGCCGGGATTAGCCTTTTTAATCGCCGCTACACTCGTCATATATCTCTTTGCAATTTCTGAAAGTGTATCATTCTCTCTAATAATGTATGTTCGATTTCTCACTCTTGTCGGGATATATAGTGCCAAACCCGGAACCAGTGCGGTCGTTTCCAAGCCATTCACATCTACAATCATTGTTGGGTCAACATTGTACCTTATAGCAATGCTCTCTAAGGTATCCCCTTTTTTCACAACCGTGATTGTCATATTTCCCCTCCTTCTTAATAGTGTGTGGAAAATCTGGTCTTGTAACATCTATTTATCAACCTTACTAATGTATTCGGAGCATTAAAACTACATGTATAATTTATTAAGTTGGATTGTTTGTTCCCTTTTCAAGAAATATCAAAGGTAATGAAGTCTTAAACTAAAAAAAGAGACCGTCCAAATGGACGGCCCCTTACTATGAAGATGTATGACTTCTCCGGACTCTTCTTTAAAACACTAAAGTAAACGATTAAGTTCGTAAAACTTCCCGTTTTCCAAATCCGTGTACTCTAACAAGTGTAATAATTTTTCTGCTACGAATTCCGGGCTTCTCAGCAAACCTTTATCTTTATAGTCATGAAATTTACTTCTGTCGGAAAAGTCCTTTTCATCTGCGGAACGAATGGTTTCCTGCATACCAGTATCCATCACTCCTGGAGAAAAAGATATGAGAGTCATCGGGAATGACTCTTTCTCCTGTTCGAGACCAGCTACGCGGGTGAACATCTCAAGTCCGGCTTTTGTACTACAATAAGCTGCCCAACCATGATAGGGATTCTTTGCAGCACCAGATGATATATTCACCATTACCTTTTTTTGTTTCCAATCCTTTGTTCGGTTTATAAAGGCATCTGCCAGTACAACAGGCGCCATAAAGTTCACGCGCATGCTGATTTCTATGTTATCTTGTTCTAATTTCCCAACTGTCTTTATTGGATTAATAACTCCGGCATTATTGATAAAATATATATCGCTCTCTTCATCCAGTTCTGCCAGAATCTTATCGATCAATGGCAAAAGTTGTGAGCCGTCAAATAAATCCATGTAAATGAAACTAAGTCTCGCCCCAGCCATGACTGCTTTTTCAGCCAACTCAGGGTGAGGGTTACGAGAAATCAAGATACAATGATTTCCTTTGTTCAAGCATTGCTCTGCAATTGCTGCACCTAAACCTCTAGTTGCTCCTGTGATTATAAAAGTCTTCATAACGTGCACCTCTCCCCTTACTATATATTCTTACCTGTAAAAAAATCGAAGCATCCAGGAACCGTGAAAAACGCTATTACAATATGGGCGATAATAGCCTCGCAATGGATTCTTTAAATCTAATCCACTTAGAACGTTTTTCGAACTCTTCCATCGTTAGCTTTCTGGAAACTTCTATATCATCATAAAATATCCTGGTCAACTTCTCGGCAATTCCTTTATCATATATGAACGCATTCACTTCAAAATTCAACTTAAAGCTTCGAACATCAATGTTTGCGGTTCCGACAGACGATACTTCTTCGTCCACTACAATCATTTTCGCATGGATAAAACCATTATCATAGATAAATACATTGGCCCCTGCCTTTAGCAATTCTGCAACATTATAAGTGGTTGCCCAATAGACGAAAAGATGATCTGGTTTATTGGGTATCATGATATTCACTTCAATGCCTGATAAACTTGCTATGCGGAGTGCATCTAAAAGACTTGCATCAGGAATGAAGTATGGAGTCTGAATGAGAATCGATTTTCTAGCTGAGGAAATTAATTTAATATAGCCATTCTTAATTTGTTCCCATTCAGAATCGGGACCGCTCGTTACAATTTGCATTGCAGTGGTACCTTGATATACCGGTGTAGGAAAATAATGCGGTTGATAGGTTATGTCATGATGTTTTGAGGCCTGGTTCCAATCCAAAATGAAGCGGGTTTGAATGGCTTTGACGGCAGGGCCCTTAATCCGGAGATGGGTGTCACGCCAATATCCAAATCTAGGATTAAGCCCTAAATATTCATCGCCTACATTAAAGCCGCCAACATATCCGACTTCCCCATCAATGATCACAAGCTTTCGATGGTTGCGGAAATTAAGACGTAAGTTTATGAATTTTAATTTAGATGGGAAGAATGCTTCGACCCTTCCGCCTGCGTGCCTGAATTCTTTGAAAAAACCTTTAGTCAGCTTCCTCGATCCTAATTCATCATAAAGCAAACGGACCTTGACTCCTTCATTGGCTTTTCGAGTCAAAGCCTCTATGAAACGTTTACCCAGGTCGTCTCTTTGAATAATATAATATTGAATATGTATATGGTTTTCAGCCGCTTCAATATCCTTAAAGAGTTGTTCAAACTTTTCTCTTCCGTCAGTAAAGATATCGAGCTGGTTATCTTCGGTTAATACGGCATCATTATACCGAAGGTGCATGTAGATTAAATCACGATAATAGCTTGATGAATTATTACGGAATGGAAAATCTTTGGTACTAAAGGCGGCCATCTGTTTTTCAAGGATTTCCTCAATCCCAATTTTCTTTTTATCCTCCCACTGAAATAGATGGGCATGTCTCAAACTTGTCCCAAAAAGAAGATATAATATGAAGCCAACTACGGGAAGAAAATACAGGACCAATAGCCAAGCCCATGTATTGCTTGCTTCTTTTCTTTCGAAAAATATTACAATTGTAGCAAATAGTATATTTAAAATAAGAACGAGAGCGAATAAAACGGATGTTATTTGCGAAATTTCCAATGGCAATCCCTCACTAATTTTTATCCCTATTAGGATAACATGCAAATACTTTTATCTCAAAGTGATATCATGTTTCACACAGGTCAATATGATATTTATATTTTCACATAAAAATCCAGCCTCCCTAATTAAGCGGTGCTGGATTCTGTACTGAGGATTGAACAATTAATCCTACGATTATATAGTAGTCGTTATATAAAAAAGGAGCATTCCACATTAGCGGCTTTTCACCAATAGATTAACTGCCTCTTTAACCAGATCTTCAGGATTCTTATCGCCGGACTCGTTGGCTTCTCGTACACATTCCACTAGGTTGGAACTAACAATTACGCCTATCGTCCGGTCTATTGCCGATCTTGTAGCGGACAATTGCGTAACAACATCCCTACAGTCTTTGTTATCTTCCATCATTTTCAAGATTCCCCGAAGTTGCCCTTCTATCCTTTTTACGCGGTTCTTCATTTGCTTTTCATATTCCATGTCGGGTCTTCCTCCTATTTCACTTTTCCACCTTTATCTTACCATGTGCATATTACTACGTTCAGACCCTTTTGGCGAGTTAAACATGTTCTGCTTTACAATTAATTAACCAAAGATTACTGATGTGTTTTTTAACATCCATTCCACTATATAATTTTACTTATTTTGCACTTGAAGCCTTTGAGCAATAGTCTCAGCAAATTCAATCGTCATTTGTGGGACATACGTTTTAAGCAATGCATTTACGATGGGTGCTTTTGCCCCTTTTGCTGTAATTATAAGACAACCCGTCATCTTTGTTTGTCTAATCTCTACACGTTCAGCCAAGAAGTAACCATACCCCTCAAATTTCTCATTTATTCCTCGAAGGTTGAATGTGATCTTATTTGGTTCTTGCCAGTCCTTTATCTCAACAGCCAACTTAATTTTCTTTTTCATTAAACCGAGCTCACTCTTAAAATCCCATATAAGTGTCCGTTCATTTAATAATTCATGCTTGATATATCCTGGGACTAGAGGTGCCCATTGTTCTATTTCACTAACGAATGCCCAAACTTCCTCAATTGGTACAGATAAGACAATGCTATGTAAACCTTCAGTCAATGAAAGTCCCCCTTTTAATATTACTACATCATCTAACCCTATGCCTCCTACAAAGAATAAGAACTTGCAATTTGTTTGAAATCCACACACATGCTCCCAATATTAAAAGGACGACATCTATTAGGATATCGCCATTCGTCTAATTAAATGATCAAGGACGCTGTAGTTCAAATAACTCCCCGAGTTTGGTATAAGTTTGTCCAGCCAAGCGAGCTACCGGTTTCAGTCCAGACGGATCAATTCTTCCTTTGTCGTAAATACCTTCGTCAATATGGTAGCAGACTATCCTACCTATTAATAAATCACAACCTGGATTGTCTCCTGAACCAGCTAAAGGAATGGCTTGTTCCAATATGCATTCTAAACGAACTTTCGCTTCTTGCAAACCTGGGACCGATACCTTCTCACTAGGAATGGCCGTAAATTTCGTGAGAAACAATTCACTATCTCCGGGTGGCAGTTCTGCTGCCGTTTGATTAACATCTTCGATAATGTCTTCATCTGTGATATGGACCACGAATTCCCTGCTTTTCAGCGCATTTCGTGCGGTATCCTTCTGGACTCCCTTTTTTCTTTGAACTGAAACTGAAAGCATCGGCGGACTCGAACTGACTATATTGAAAAAACTAAAAGGTGCAACGTTAATTACGCCAGTATGTGATTGTGTCGTAATAAGAGCAATCGGTCTAGGAATTATGCTACCTGTCAAGAATTTATAATTTTCCCGCTCGCTAAGATTTTCAGGATTCACTGAAATCATATGCTATCCCCTCTCACCTAACATTATTGATAGGGCTTAGAAGCCATGTACTGTCCCTTCTAACTCGGACTTTTCATTGCTACCCTATCACATCTTATATTTATTTTAAAAAATAATCGGTTTTTATTGAGTACCTTCATGTTACCACATTCATACTGAGGATTTCTTATTTGGACACCAATTTCGTTCCCAAAATCTAAACTTACTTTTACTAAAATCTAGTGTAAAACCTAAATTTGATGGATGTCCCTCATTAAATAATAGCCCATTAATTTCTAAACATATTTCTGCCAATACGAGAAACCCTAATTATGTAGTAGATTTAAAGGAGGTGCATAAATTGAAAAAAGATTTTTTTCAGGCAGTTGAAGATAGGCGTTCCTATTATGGGATCAGCAAAGACACCGTTGTGCCAACTAGCAGGATAAAGGAAGTAATCGATCATGCTGTTCAATATTCCCCTACTGCATTCAATTCTCAAAGTGCAAGAGTGGTTGTTCTTACAGAAGCAAGTCATGACCAGTTATGGGACATAACCAAAGAAACCCTCCGTAAAATCGTTGACGAAAAAGATTTTAAACAAACAGAAGAAAAAATGCAATCTTTCAAAAATGGCTTCGGAACTGTCCTATTTTTTGAAGACCAATCAATCGTGGAAAAACTCCAAGAACAGTATAAAGCATATGCTGAAAACTTTCCGATTTGGTCCAATCAATCATCGGGTATCCTTCAATTCATAGTATGGACGGCCTTGGAAATAGAGGGATTCGGTGCCAGTCTTCAGCATTATAACCCTTTAATTGATGAGGAGGTTAAGAATGCATGGAACCTACCAGGAAATTGGAAACTGATAGCGCAGATGCCATTCGGTAAACCAACAGCTGAACCTGGGGATAAAGACTTTGCGCCACTTGAGGAACGCATAAAATATTTTTCATAATGAAAAGGCTGGTTCAGGAGTGAGCCAGCCTCATTCATATTAGTTTTCTCCTGCAAAAAACCTTGAGAATACAACCGATGCAAAACCTAGATAGCCTATTACTGCCATAATTTTAAATTCATCATTTTCCTTTACCATATTCCACCCTCCTCCGTACTATTTTAATGTCTTGATTGGTGAAGATCTCTGTGGAAGCCACTCTTTAAGATATTGAGGCAACACACCCGCATAATTATTGGAAGCATGTCCACTTTGAAGGAGAGTGTACGTTTTATCATTGCATCTTAAAAGCTTCATTATTGGGGAAATCATTTCCTGTGGTACCAATCGGTCATGTTCACTAGCAACTACTAGAACGTTTGCATCGATATTTTCGATTTTTGCTTTTTTTCCCTTGACTTTCAAACGCCCCTTAACGAGACGATTATTTTTAATAAGGTCATCGGCCAGTTGTTTTGCAGCAGCTCCAGATAAAGGTACATGTCCATTCGTCCAGGCATTGAAGCGACGCCAGTTTTGAACATATTGTTCATTATCGGCTTGATTTAGAAGAGATAAATATGGAGAAAAATAGATAGGTGAAGTAATTAATCGAATGCCATCTTTGACACCACTAGCCGGTATGATTTTGAAGGTGTCGATTACTTCATCGAAATTGGCGCTACCGTCCTTAATCGAAGCCTGCCATTGATCGAATACTGGGGATTCACTAAAATCAATTGGTGTAACCGAAAGGATTAAATTCCTGATTGGCTCGTCTGCGATTGCCGCATACATCGTAGCTATCGTTCCACCTAGGCAGAAACCCATGATGGATATTTCTGATGCTCCTGAGTGAAGAAGTGCGCGTCGCACCCCAGCCTTGATATATTTTACAATATAATCATCAATCGTCGTGTCTCCATCTTCATACCCTGGACTGCCAAAATCGATCAAGTACACCTCAAAACCTTCTTTTACAAACGCTTCTATCAAACTATTACCTGGACCTAAATCAAGAATTACAGGTGTATTTATCAGTGAATAAATAAGAAATACTGGAACTTTATATTTTTTTTTAACTGGCGGATAATACCATAATGTTGATTTGTTTTTATTCCAAATCGATATCCTTGGCGTTATTCCCATTTCAGGCATGGGCCGATTAGGAATGTCCAAAAAGTGTTTCCATTTGGGTGTCACCATAGATTTGCCACCTGCCTTATTATTCTTCATCTTCATAACCCTTTTACTTTCACCTGGGTATTAGATAATAAGGAATCATAAAGAAAGTCACTGATTTTCTTTTTTTTATGCCCTTGTTCTGTATTTTTATCATTTTTCCTACGGGAGGCCTTTTTCCCTTCGGTAAGGTTTAAGAGTAATTCCTCTACCTTGTCTACTTTTTCTTCGAGTTGGATGACTAGTTTGGCAACATTTGCCACATCTTTTTTGGTTGGATAATTCATGATGATGGACATTCTTTCTGAAGCTTCTTGTATCTTGTTTATACGTGGAACCTGTTGCTGTGAGTTTTTGCTAATGGATTCGATAAAACTTCTATTATTAATTGCCTCACGTATTTTATCATTCAACTTTTGTTCTTTTTGTGTGCCCAATAGTTTTAAACCTTTATAAAAATCTGTTTTTTTCGGCATTTATTTTTCCCCTCTCCTTTGATTAAATTAAAGCCGTAATGCCTCCATCGACGATGAGGACATGCCCGACTATATAGTCTGAAGCTTTTGACGCCAAAAGTACCGCCACTCCTTTTAAATCTTCTTCATTACCAAACCGATTTGCCGGCGTTTTCCCAAGGATGTCATAATCAGATTCTTCTAGGAGTTTCTTTGTAATCTTGGTAGGGAAGAAACCTGGTGCTATCGCATTGACTTGGATGCCATATCTGGCTAGCTTGACCCCAAGATCTTTAGTCATGGTAATGATGGCTCCCTTACTAGTGTTATAGGGAAGGGTTTCCATTAAATCAGGGTTCGTCCCTCCAAGTCCTGAGACCGAGGCGATATTAATGATTTTACCGGATTTTTGTTTCATCATGATTTCTGCTACGGCCTGTGAAAACAGGAATGTCCCGGTTACGTTCACGTTCATTACCTTTTCCCATTTATCTTCAGGGATTTCTGTCAAGGGACCTGACCAGGAGGTGCCACTATTATTGACAAGAATGTCAATGCTTCCAAATTGGGCCATCGTTTCCTTTACAACTGTATCAATATCGTTTTTGTTCGTGATATCACATTCAATAGCCAACGCCTTCGTACCCAATGATTGTAAGTGTTCACAGACTTCTTTACATACAGCGAGTTTACGTGAAGCAATTACAATATTTGCACCTGCTTCTGCTAATGCCAATGCCATTTGTTTTCCAAGGCCTCTTCCTCCCCCGGATATAATAGCCGTTTTATTCGTTAAATCGAATATATCCACTAATGTAGTCAACTTCCCAGCCCTTTCGTTATAAAATAATTTCTTTAACAATCTATATTATTATAGAAAAGCCCATGTCATATGGTGCTTAAAATAGACTCATGCCCCAGCCTGTTTGTCATTAACGCTTATCTTATTGACGTGAGGGCTAAAGCATACAAAATCGTGTTACAAAAAATTGTTCCAGTTTAAGAGCAAATTTCACAGTTATGGTTTAAACTTAGGATTTATAAGGGGGTATTCTCATGACATTACATCACTTTCATTTACGTGCGGATTGGCCTGGAGGAAGAAATGATATCGGGACAATCCAAGCAGGTAATCTACAAACAAAAATAAGTGTTCCACCAGAAATGGATGGTCCGGGGATTGGTACTAACCCAGATGAAATGCTGCTTGGGGCAGCATCGACCTGCTATATTATTACCCTAGCGGCCATGTTAGAGCGAAGCCACATCAAAAAGGTCAGTTTGACTATGGAATCCGAAGCAATTGTGGATGTTACGAATGGCGTTTTCACCTATAAGAAAATCATTCATCGACCATCCCTTGTTTTAAGTTATGAAACTACTGAAAAAGATCTGGAAAAAGCCCGAAAACTCGTAGATAAATCGGAATCATCTTGTATGATATCTCGGGCGATTAAAGGAAATGTAGAAGTGGAATTAGATGCAGCCATCTCCATCGGAGACCATTGATATGAAAGAGTGCCTAACCGCGACAAGGGATTAGGCACTCTATACTTATTGGATGTAGTTCATTTTATTTTCTACCTGGCGGCACACTTCATCAGCCGTTAATCCATCTGCATCTATAATAGACGCTTTGATGGAAGTATCACTTATTCCCATTACGTTTGATTCCAATCCAGTCACTACACAACAATCCAAGTTCTTTGCATCTGCCTCTTGCTTGATTTCGACTACATCAAAACCTTTTTCGCGAAGTGCTTCTTGGATATTCGTTAATGATTCTTCAACACCGATTTTTGACATCTTCACACACCTCCTCTACTTTTTATGCTGTCCTTTACACCTGTAATTTATGTATTGGCATCATTTTTCCGGAAAGATAAAAGGGACCCAATCTTGGTCCCTCGTTCTTTATAAATTCTGTTCCAGAATATCTCCTTGAATTTTCTTATCTTTTAATGGTTGTTCATCACCATCAGCTGTAACTGACTTTTGTCTTCCTTCTACATATCGTCCGGGTTTCCTATCACTGGCCTTTAGATTATTATTGGGAGCTGCCTGTTCATTCCATTCAGTCATTGCAATCACCTCTCTTATCTTTTACGTTTCCCATTGATTGATCTAATCATGAATACTTTTTCGTAAAGATATATATCGTTGCAGAAAAGCGAGGAAATAAAATAAAACCGGCTTCATTATAAAGCCAGCCGGTTGTTTCAAAAATATTTCTTTTTCCAAAAAATAAAAGCGGTTGAGCCTGCAAGAATGATGGCAATTAATAAAGTGAAGATAAAAGCAAAGGGACTGTGTGCAAACGGTAGATTCACATTCATTCCATAAAAACTTGCGACCATTGTTGGTAGCGTTAATATGATTGTAACCGAGGTAAGGAATTTCATGGCATTGTTGACGTTATTCGAGATGATGGAAGCGAATGCATCCATCATTCCGCTCAAAATGGATAAGTACACTTCTGCCATTTCAATCGCCTGACCATTTTCAATCATTACATCCTCTAATAATTCTTTATCTTCTTCGTACATTTTCAAGTAATTGAAGCGAAGGATTTTATCGAGAACGACCTTGTTGGACTTCAGGGATGTGGTGAAATAAACCAAGCTTTTTTCCAATGCCAAGAAGGTGTACAGTTCTTTATTTTTCATGGACTGATGCAGTTCACGTTCCGCTTCGTTAATCATCTTGTTGATTTGCTTAAGATAACGTAAATAATAAGATGAGATTTCAAATAACAGTTGTAGGGCAAATCTTGTTTTCTTGTTCGTATAAAACCCTTTGATTTTATTATTTTTAAAATTAGTTAAAATGGGGGAATCTTTGAGAGATACCGTAATAAAACAATCTTTCGTGAAAATCATGCCGATTGGTATCGTTTCGAAGATTGGCAAGTCCGCTTCGTCCCGAGTTAGATAAGGGAAATCGACGATAAGCAATAAATGATCATCTTCTTTTTCTATACGAGGCCGTTCCTCATCATCTAACGGATCTTTCATGAAGTTTATCGGCACTTGCAAGGTGGAGCATATATATTGTATTTCGGCTTCTGTCGGCGCAACCATGTTCACCCATGAACCTTTCGATATTTCATCGGTTACTTCGAGCGCACGGGTTTCATTTGTCTTGAATATTTCAATCATTCAATTGACCTCCTCTTTCATGGAGAAAGCCCTATTTACCTTCTTCGAGCAGATACTCAGGGAGAATAACAGTCTCGACGTCTAGCATCATATTGGCTTCCTCTGGCTTACTGGGTGCAGGATCATAAGAACTGCCGCTCACTCGTATCCACTTCCTTTCGATCCTTTTATATTAATCCTAATTCATCTAAAGTACAACAAAGAATTCCCCTCCTACTTTCATCGCTTGTATACAAAAAATTCCTACATTGTTTCTTGGCAAGATCAATTATAAAGTTTGATGAATAAATCACTCAAAAAAAGAATCGCTTGGGTTTCACCCCAAACGATTCTTTTTTAATTACGTATGTTTCACGTTATTATAGTAATTCACACTATACATTGCACCTTCATCAACCATTTTATTATCTTCGTGATCATAAGGATCTGGATGTCCGGCCTTTTCAATTAAATGATCTATCGTTTGTCTCTTATTCCAAAAGCTCATTGCTTTTGTTTTTGCAGTGGACCATACATGTTTAAATTTCCCTCGGTTCGTTTTTGATAAAAACGAGACTCCGGCAACTCCGACTCCGAGCAGTACTACATTCTTTGCTAATGCCATCATTACCTTCCTCCTTACGTTGGATTAATATACATGTACCCACATCCAATAAATGTAAACATTTATTCATTATATGGAGCCTTTCTATATAGGAAATTAGGCTTCACGACCTCATTCTTATACGGCTTATGAAAAACATGTGTGGTAGCTGGAGATAGGGGTGGAATCAGCCATGTCCAGTCCCCCGTGACATTTCTGTTGCATGCTGCTTCTCTTTCTTCAAAAATCTTAAATTGCTTGGCAGCTGTATGGTGGTCAACCATGCTGACGCCAGATTCTTTATATGAATATAAAACCGCTTCATTCAATTCAATCAATGCGCGGTCTTTCCATAAGGTTGAATCTCTTCCGATGTTCAACCCCATCCTCTCGCCGATAACCGGAAGCATATTATAACGATCCTCATCTGCAAGATTCCTTGCGCCGACTTCAGTACCCATATACCAACCATTAAATGGGGCAGCCGAATATGTAATCCCGCCAATTTCCAGCTTCATCCCAGAAATGATTGGCACAGCATACCATTTAAGTTCCAGTTCCTTGAACCAGGGAAGGTCCGGATGGCTGATCGGTACTTCCTTAATCATTTCTTTCGGAATTTCATATAATTTCGGGGCTTTCCCTTCAACCTGAATTACGAGTGGTAATATATCAAATGACCCATATCCCCCGACCCAACCCAGTGCCTGACATTGTTTTGTGAAAGCTATTGAACTGGAGTCCCCAATGATTCCTGCTTCTGTTTCATATCCGGCATACCGAATAAGTTGATGATTCCATATCTCTACTTTATTTCCTTCATCCTGCTGTTTGAAAATTGTGATAACAGGCTTGATATTTCCATCATTCGTTGCCCAAACAATATGTTCGAGCAAGGCTGCCATGATTTCATCTTCACTTTGAAGATTCCTTTTGTCTCGCACCCTCAAGGATTCCCAAAAAAACCGGCCTATGCAGCGATTGCTATTGCGCCATGCTAGTTTAGCGCCATATTCCAATTCTTCCAATGTATGTTCATAACTACCTGTATCATCGATTTCCTTTTGTATTTGACTAATTCTTGCCGTCGTCTCTTCATCTGTTTTTTCCAATTCCATATAACATATCTTGATGAAGGATATAGCTTCTTGAAGTAACTCACTCATCTATTTCCACGAATCCTTCCATTTTTAGTAACTTTGAGATTACTAATAAAGTATCATATTTCTTCTGGTATCTCTAAAATAATACCTTATGGAAAGCGTATTTCTTTATAAATGTGGCAATTCCTAGTCAAAATGATAGCTATATCACACTAAATGTAAGTAGCTATACTTTTTTTGTAGTGATTCAATCAGTAAGCAATTAATATTCAGTAAAGTTGTTACATACGCCGTAAATGCTTTATACTATATACTAATGGGGTGATATGATGAATAATGTGACACTTTGTCCACGATTTGAAAAAGGCATGCAAATCTTGAGTAAACGTTGGACGGGATTGATTGTCAATCAATTACTTAATGGACCTCAACGGTTTTGTAAAATTGAAGCTGCCTTCCCGATAAGTGGAAGAATACTTTCCGAACGGTTAAAGGACTTGGAATCTGAAGGAATAGTTAAACGAGATGTTTATCCGGAGACACCTGTCAGGATTGAATACTCTCTAACGGAAAAAGGTAAAGCTCTTGCACCGGTTATGCATGAAATCAAAAACTGGGCCCAAGAATGGATTAAACCCATACAGAATCAAAACCAATAGCATATAAAAGAGAGAAACCAATTTCTGTGGTTTCTCTTTTTTATGGATGGCATTAGTTTATTGGAATTTTTTCAGTGGTATATTTTTCTCATAAAGGTATATTCCTAAAAACAGGCGGTGAATTTTATGAACCAAATGGACTGCATCATTATTGGAGGCGGTATTGCCGGTTTACAGGCAGCGATCCAACTTGGACGATATAATCACGATATTGCCGTTATAGATTCAAGGAAAGGTCGTTCTACAATAGCAAAGGACTATCAGAATATACTTGGCTGGCCTGACGGTGTGAGTGGAAACGAGTTAAGAAATCTGGGGAAGGATCATGCGAAAAAGTTAGGAGTCAAATTCATTGATGATACCGTAACTTCTCTTGAGAAAAAACAAGACAAGTTTCTGATTCACACTGAAAAGGGTTCCCATTATGAATCTAGAACGATTTTTCTTGGTACAGGCATTACAGATAACCTCCCAGCAATAAAAAATCTTTATCCTACACTAGGATCCTCCACTTATATTTGTCCAGACTGTGATGGTTATGAAATCAAAAATAAAAAGACGATAGTCATTGGCGGTGGCAATACAGGGGCAAACATGGCTCTCACGCTATTGTATTGGTCAAAAGACATCATGTATGTAAACCATTCTAAAACCGAGATAGATGGCAACTTACGAATAAAATTGAACGATAATCAAATCCAACTATTTGAAGAAGAGGTACAAGAACTCCATATTGATGAAAGTCAACGGCTTAAAAGCATCCAATTAGTAAATGGTATATCGATAAAGGCTGAAAAAGCTTTCACGGCCTTTAAAGGTAACAATTTGAATAATGCACTTGCCAAGCAAATTGGCGTTGATGTAAACGAAACAGAGCATATACACGTAAACCCGCGTACGAAAGAAACAAATATCATGGGAGTGTGGGCTGGTGGGGACCTAGTCGCCCATTCTGAGCAAGTCACCATTTCAATGGGTGATGGAACACAAGCTGCCATTTGGATACACAAGCGCCTATTGGGAGAGCAACCTCCTGACATGAAGTAGGCCGACTATCCATACAAAAATGGACATCCTTATTTTAAGGACGTCCATTTTTCGAATTTAAAGTTCAATTATTCCCATTTTCCCTTTAAGGGCCCTTACGATCGACGCAAGCCTTGAAAGATTTTTACAAGGATTAGAATCACTGCAATGATAAGCAAGATATGAATGAAACCCGCCGCAATTTTAAAAACCAAACCGAGGATCCATAATAAAATGATGGCACCAATTATTGTCCAAAACATAACTCTCTTCCTTCCTTTACTTCCATACAAACACCTAACATATGTCTTTTTCTAAGCAGACAAATATTGTGAAAGTAGGCAAACTTATTCTTACTTTTAAAGTACCCCAATCTCTTCCTAACAAACCTACTCCTCCTACAACAAAAATATACATAAAACTGTAAATACTGTAAAAGATAATAAGGAAAACATCCGGGCTTCATATGCATGGTTTAACACAAGTAAGGCCCCAAATCATTTAAAGGAGATGGACTCATGAAAAAAGCATTTGCAATATGTTTGGCAACCCTTTCCCTATTCTTCTCCATTCTGAACGTCCCTGTTTCAGCAGAGGAAAATCAAGAGGTTGTTAAACCCGATAGCGTACAATTTACCGACACCCAAAAAGCAGAGCTAGCCTCCATCCAAAAAAGGATATTAGCGGACAAAAAGAAATTAATTGAAAAATATGTGGAATTCGGTGCACTTTCTAAAGAAGAAGCAGACAAAATGTACTCGCACTTTGAAAAGCATTACAAGATGATGGAAGATCATAATTTCCAAATCCCTCCCCACCCTTCCCATACAAGACATATGCCAAAATGATGTAAATAACTTTCAAAACCGCCCTTTTTCCAAGGACGGTTTTTTTATCGGGTACTGGTTTTCTATGTGTAAAATATTTACTAAAGGATTTAGAATTCCCTTTAGCGAATATATAAGGACGAGTACTGAAAGGATGAAAAATATGAATAAAACAGGAATATCTGCTGAAGACCTATTTCACATGAAATCTGTAACAGACCCTAAGCTGTCCCCCGATGGTAGCATGGTCATATATGTACAAACCAGTATCAATCAAACGGAGAAATACATATCCAACTTATATATGTACAGTCTCATTACTTCTGAAACAAAACAGTGGACATTCGGTGAAAATCGCAATACAGCACCCAGCTGGTCTCCTGATGGTAAGTACATAAGCTTCTTATCAGACCGATCTGGAAAAAAACAAGTTCATATCATCCATTCCAGCGGTGGTGAGTGTCGGCAGTTGACACATTTTATCAACGGAGCTTCTGAACCTATATGGTCACCATGCTCCGGAAACCTGCTCCTTTCTACCATGGTAGCTGAAAATGAAACCCTTTTATCCGTAAAGGCAGATAAGCACCCATCCAAGGAAGCTAGACGGTATGACCGAATTAAATATAAATGGGATGACAAAGGATATTTCAGTAGTCAATATAACCAACTTGCCATAGTTGACATAGAGAATGGTGAGTCATCATTGCTTACGGGAGGCCAGACGGATAGTCACCCAAGTGCTTGGTCTCCTGATGGTTCCCAGATTGCTTACATTAGCAATGATCCTTTAAAAAGCGATGACGATCTTTTCACTGATATATACATTATGGATGTCGATACGAAGTTATCTCGGAAGGTGACCGGGAGCTCTGGTTATTTTCGTGATCCAAAATGGTCTCCAAATGGTGAGTATCTATCCTATATAGGTCATAACAAAGAGTTCGCTGGCGCAACTTTTTCAAAAATATGGCTCTACTCAGCATTGGATGGAACGACCCGATGCTTGACTGAAGGTTGGGACGTGGAAATAGGAGATTCTGCCATAGGCGATTTCCAAATGGGGGCAGTCGATCCAGGCATTTTATGGACGAATGACAGTCAGGGTTTTTACTTTTTAATAAGTGATTATGGAAATATTGGTGTTTATTATGGTTCTATTGAAGGTGCCATGTATCCTTCCATCCTAGATTCTCAACATGTTTACGGACTTACGATAGATCCTGAAAGCCACAGGGCCATAGTAGCCATAAGTACACCTATTCATCCTGGGGACTTATTTGTTTATAACCTCATGACAGGCGATAAAGAACAAATCAGCTTTGTGAATGATGAATTTTTACAGGGTAAACCTTTATCACTTCCTGAGCCTATTACCTTTCAATCCATGGATGACCTTCCCATCCACGGTTGGATCATGAATCCGAGAAATTTTGAGAAAAACAAAAAATACCCCCTCATATTGGAGATTCATGGGGGCCCACATATGATGTATGCCAATAGTTATGTACATGAATTTCAGACTTTGGTGAATGAAGGATATGCGATATTGTTCATCAACCCACGCGGAAGTGTTGGATATGGACAGTCATTTGCCAATGCCAACCGATGTGATTACGGAGGGATGGATTATCAGGACTTAATGTCTGCTGTAGATTATGTTCTTGAGACATACGACTTTATCGACCCAAAAAAGCTGGGTGTGACCGGGGGAAGCTATGGAGGGTTCATGACCAATTGGATTATCAGCCACACGAACCGCTTCAAAGCGGCTGTGACCCAGCGTTGCATCAGCAATTGGGTAAGTTTCTATGGAGTCAGCGACATCGGTTATTACTTCACTGAATGGGAAGTTGGAGGAAATGCCATTGACTCTGCTGAAAAACTATGGCACCACTCTCCATTAAAGTATGTTGCCAATGTACAAACTCCTTTGCTGTTACTGCATGGGGAAAAAGATTATCGTTGTCCTATTGAACAGAGTGAACAATTTTTTGTCGCTTTGAAACGGCAAAAGAAAGAAGCGGTACTCGTTTCCTTTCCGGATGAAAACCATGAAGTCTCCAGGAGTGGCTCACCCAAAATGCGTCTCAGTCATGTGATGGAAATCAAGGAATGGTTTAATACACACTTATAAAATATAAAAACTCTGCTAGCTTTTTGGCTAACAGAGTTTTTATACTTAATGCTGTATTTGATTTCGGTTCTCAGATATGGATTGTAACGCGATTCCCGCTTCTGAACGTGTCTGACGATGAACGGCAAAATCTCCTAGCGCCACTATGCCAACAAGTTTGTCTTGTTCAACAATAGGCAGCCTTCTCACTTGCTCACTCGCCATCAGTTCCTCGGCCTCTTCCACAGACATATCAGGGGTTCCTGTAACAAGGTCCGTAGAGATAACATCGATGATTTTTGTTGAATTAGGTTTTTTCTCCGCAACAGAGCGCGTAACAATGTCCCTATCCGTAATGACACCAATTAAACGACCATCTTCCAAAACGGGGATAACACCGACATTGCCATCTCTCATTTTTAAAGCCGCTTCATATATATTATCTTCTACCGTACAAAAATCCACATCTGAAGTCATGATATCTCTTAAAGTAGTCATGCGATCCCTCCAATTAGTAAGTTCATACTAAATTCTTATCAAATCACTGGATCATTCTACATATTTCCCATAATCGGGTTTTGCTAAAGAGTCAAAGTCCTTTGCTAGTTTTGCTAAACCTTCGGTAAGTTGTTCTCCTTGAATTGGGTATCCGTGTCCAGTTATCGCTAGATTCGGCTTCAAATCCGCTAGGTCTAAGACAGATTGTTTGGCTGCCTCCCAATTAGTTGTCAAATAACGTGGTGGACCTGTCAATTCTTGTCCCTGTGTCATGACTTTGTAAAGTGAATCTTGTCTCACATTGACAAAAGCATCGCCGGCTATTAAACTTCGATCACTTTCCCTGAAAAGCGAAATATGACCTTCCGAGTGCCCGGGAGTGTGCATCCATTTCCATCCATGAAGTCCTGGTACGCTATGGTCATCAGGCAGGGGTTGAACTTGTTCTGCCAGATCGATCCCCTCATTTGGAAACATCCAAGATATCTTTGCTACCAATCCACCTTCAACAGTGGGATCTGGTTCTGGATAATTATTTTTCCCGGTCAAATAGGGTAATTCGTTTAAATGCGCGTAAACCGGAACCTTCCATACTTTTAATAAATCAATAAGTGCCCCGACATGATCAAAATGTCCATGAGTCAGGATGATGGCCTCAGGAGGATGATTTTTTCCGTATATATTTTCAGCCTCCTGTTTGATTTTATCTGCTGAACCTGGCATACCAGCATCGATTAGGACCCATTTCCCATCATCTTTTGCTCCCACAAAAACGACATTAACAATTTGGATAGGCAAGCAAAATAAATCCCTATTCACGAACTGACCTTTTCCGCTCGAGACAGATGTCATTGGAATAACCTTTTTATTCAAATTATTATTTTCCATATGCCCCTCCACTTTCGTTTACAATATTTCTCTTCCGTTTTAAGGATACCCACGTTTCAATAATAAAATCCCGTCTTGATGTACAAGGGTCTTAAAAAACATCCTTCCGTGTAAACACGGAAAATGAGATAAACAGGGCTATTGCCCACCAAACTAGAAGCGTAATGAAAGATGAGGATAAGGTCATGCCCTCAATTGGTGGGGCCGTCCCGCTAACATACGTCGTTAACTTTAAATTCACCATAAAGAAATATTTAGCCGATTCCCAAGAAGAAACCATGTTGCTTAAAATGGCTCCGGATATTAGGGCAGCGAGCATGATTCCCATTCCTGCAGGTGTGCTTCTCACTAGGACTGACAACATGAAAGAAAGGGTCCCCACCACCACAGCCACCAGCCAGACAAGTCCCATATCCATTAAAAGAAACTTCCATTGTTCAACAAGCCTAACCTGGCTAATATCAACATCTCCACCATTGACGCCAAAACCGGTAATAGTCGGTGCGCTCCATCCATGATACCCAAAAACGACCCCGGATAGAAAATAAGCCAGTATCGCAGTCATGGCCACAATGAGGGAAACCGCTAATAACAATGTCACGTATTTGCTCATTAATATTCTCCACCGTTTCACCGGTCTTGTAAGCAAGAGCTTAATCGTCCCCTGACTGTTTTCAGAGGATACGAGGTCACTTGCTACAATCATGATCAAAAGGGGAATGAACAAATCTATTGAGTTTTCCAAAAACATACGCGTGAAAGTCGTAGCACCAGGTTCAGAAGGGTTGATGTCATGGTCCAGATAATACTGCTGCTGTTTCAAGCTGACCTGAAGCTGCTCTCGCCATTCATCAAGCATCCTGCTAGAGCTTAAACGATTCTGAGTATCGATGATTTGCTGTTGAACAGCGGTACGCCAATCATCTGTCCCTAACTTTTCCCTTTGCTTCTCGACTTGTTTATACTGGGCATATGTAAACATCAACACTAGAATTGCTACGATGATACCAATGATAAGCAACCGTTTCTTTGCCAATAACTTCATCATTTCATTTTGAATCAGGTTATTCAATACCAGCACCCCCATTGCCAGTTATTTGTAAAAATAATTCTTCCAATGCCGGGAGTCTTCGATTCATTTCAAGCACTTTCACACCGGCGTCAATGAGCGCCGCATTCCAGTCAGGGGTTCTCTGTTCATCAAATTTTGTAAGAATATATTCCTGTTCAATCGTTATATCTGTAAATTCCCTTAGAATTTCAATTCCCTTTTGAACTGGCTCTACCCGCCAAATCATCCTCTCTTGGGCAACCAATAGATTTTCTACCGTATCAGTCTGAATAATTTGACCTTTCGTAATAATTGCCACCCGATCACAAAGAAGTTGGATTTCACCTAGTAAATGGGAAGAAACCAAGACACTCATGCCTTCTTCTCTAGCAAGCCTTCTTATAAATTGGCGCATTTCACGGATACCAGCTGGATCAAGCCCATTGGTCGGTTCATCCAAGACCAATACTTTAGGCCGGTTCAGCATTGCCTGGGCAATGCCAAGGCGTTGCCTCATCCCTAACGAGTAAGTTTTCACTTTCTCATGGATACGCGCCTGAAGTCCAACAAGCTCAATGACTTCGTTCATCCTAGCTTCATCAACGTCCGGTAGCATTCTTGCAAAATGAAGCAGATTGTCCCAGCCGCTTAAAAAAGGATATAGCTCTGGGTTTTCAACAATACAACCAAGATGTTGCATAGCTTTCGTAAAGTTCTTACGTACATCTAACCCACATATTTCAATGGCCCCTGATGTTGGCCTGATCAAGCCGACCAACATTCTGATCGTCGTCGTTTTCCCAGCACCATTTGGCCCCAAGAATCCGAATACTTCTCCTTCTTTCAGTTCAAAGTCTATTCCCTTTATGATTTCCCTTTTGCCAATCGTTTTTTTCAGACCTTTCACGGACAATGTCACATTACTCATTTTGCATCCCCTTCCCATTGAATTAATGGAGAGACCCTCTCCGCAATCAAACGGTATCCTTCTTTATTTGGGTGAAATTTGTCCGAATACAAATATTCATTGACTGATAACTGGAATAAATCAAAAGTTGGTACAAATACCGCATTTTCATATGTGGCTATCACATCCGCTGTTACGGCATTCCAATCCCGAACTATTTTGTTAGTATCATAATCTTCATCCAACTCGATGAAAGGATTATACAGACCAATCATGAAAATGGTTGCCGAATTATTGGATGTAGTGATTTCCTTTAAAATCAAGTTCAAGTTTTTCAAGTATTCTTCTTGTAATTCAGAGGTAACTGCAAAATCATAATCGTACAAGGTCTGACCTTGCTGAAATAAGTCATTCCCACCAATTGTAATCAATATGACATCCGCTGACTGTATTTGACGCTTGATTTCGACCTGTTTCACCTGTTTGGCCAATTCCTTAGAAACCTGCCCCTTTACTCCAAGGTTGTGAACAAGGGGTTTGCTCTTAAAGCGTTCTTCCAATTCCTCAACAACCAGGCCGACGTAGCCTTTTCCCGTTTCATCTCCAGTTCCACGAGTCAGAGAATCTCCCAATGCAACTAAAGTGAATTCTTTTGGAGCGTTCCTTTCAGACGGTTTTGCTTCTTCTAATTCTATATCAGAAGACTTTTCTCCATAATAATCATAAAGCGCCCACCCTACACAAAAAAGAAAAAAAAGTCCGATAAGTGCCGCTATAAATGTAGTTCCCATCACTCTGACTTTATTCAAACACATTCATCCTCCCGACAATATACTTATATCCATTTAAACACATTATTTCCAATAATAAAAAGAAGTGTACTCTATAATCATGCCTTCCAGCCAACCAGTCTCTTCGAATCTACATGGAAATAGTTAATCCTAGTGACACACATGCTAGAATGCGAAATGACTATTTCATAAAAAGAGCTACCAAGCAAAAAAAACCTGATCACGAATGTGAGCAGGTAAAGAACTGGAGGATTATAAGGTATTCTATTTATCAACATCATTATCTATTGTATATGGCTTTCTTTAATTTTTGATTTTCAATCACCATAAGCCATACTGTAAGGATTAATCCAATTACCGAAAGAATGCCAAAGAATAGGTAAACCATGTAAATTCCCGCTCGGTCCATTATAATACCGCCGAAAAATGTGCAAAACCAGTTTCCGAGCCCATTCCCGATTGCAGAATAGATAGTAACCGCCGTGACCGTTATATGGACGGGTACCACTTCTCTAATATATTGCAACCCTGCCGGAATGAATAATCCAAGTGAAAACCCTTGAATGATCGAAGATACATAGACAATTTCTAAACTGGGTTCTATAAAATATATCAACCATCTGATCAGTGAGGCAGCTCCTGCCAATATTGTAATGGGCAATAACCCCAATTTAAGTATCCAACTGCCAGCCATCCGCAAGAAGGGTATTTCAGACATTACTGCTAACAGGAAAGCAACGCCTATCCCTGTATACGTTCCTCCCCTTGCCTCAACGAAAAGACCATAATACACATTATTCGCAAGATTAGGACCGAAAATCAAGAAGGTCACCGCAAGAAAAAGAACGAAACGTTTCATAATCAAAAGCTCTTTTAGTCCATTTAGAAGCTTTGGTTTTCTTTGGGATGGCTCTTCAGGTAAATATAGAGCTAGAAACGCAGCTAGAAGAAGACTTATAAAAAACACGTAAAATATAACGGAAGGGCCCATGAAGGATTCCGATAATTTCCCCATCATAAAAACTGCCAATCCAAAACCAAGAGAACCATACAATCTGATTTTCCCGTAATTCGCCTGTATCCTTGTGGTATATTGGAGTGTAATGCTATCGGATACAGGAATGATGGCACTTTGAAAAATTGCCAATATCACCGCTACAGAGACTAAATACAAATAAGGTTCATATAAAATATATCCCATCCCAATCATTCCTGTAAGTAGTGAAGCCAGTGCCAGAATTTTAGCGGGCTTTCCACTCCAGTCACAGATCATTCCCCAAATAGGCTGAAAAAAAATCATCACCATCGGTCCAACTGACATAATGAATCCTATTTCGATTCCATTTAACCCGATCTCATTAGCTAAGTAGACGCTTAAAAGTGGCGTCAAGCTACCCACAGCAAAGAATGAGAAAAGATAAAAGCTTTTTAATCGGGTAATATTACCCTTTTCTAATTTATCCAATTGAAGAATCCCCCATGAAGTCATCTAGTTCCTAGCATAAATATTAGACTTTTAGGCCATACTCTCTTCCTTGCCTTTTATTTTCATTAAGCTTGTTAAGAGGAAGAACGATGTTGAATACAGTACCTTTACTAACTTCACTTTCAACAAAAACACGCCCTTGATGACTTTCGATGATTTTAAAACTAACCATTAAACCTAATCCATTCCCCGACTTTTTTGTCGTAAAAAATGGCTCACCCAACTTTCTCAATTGATCAGGCGGTATTCCAACCCCTGTGTCTATTATTGCAATATGGACTTTTTCATCTTTTAATTCGATAATGATTCTGATTTCTCCTCCCTTAGGCATTGCTTCCATTCCATTTTTAATGAAATTCAGCAAAACTTGCTTTAAACGATTTTCATCACAATGAACATGAATTTCATCGTGAAAACAAGTAAATAAGAGAAGGATATTTTTCTTCTTGGCATCAAATTCATTTAACGAGATAACATTTTGAATAATCGGGACAATATCTTTCGTTTCCAAATTCAGGGTCTGCGGTTTTGCCAAATCCAAAAATTCTTCAATTATCTCATTTACCCGGTTGATTTCATCCATAATAATCTCTAAGTACTCTTGCCGTTCAGTATCGGTTTCATCTAATTGTAAAAATTCGGTATACCCTTTCATCGAGGTAAGGGGATTCCTGATTTCATGTGCCACCCCAGCTGCCAACTGCCCGACAGCAGCCAGTTTGTCCTGTCGATAAAGAATTTCTTCTGTTTGTTTACGCTCCGTTATATCATAGCGAATGGCCAGAAATTGAAAGGGTCTGTCTTCTGCCGTATAAAAAGGAACGATTGTGGTATCTACCCAGTAATAACTACCATCCTTCGCTTTGTTTCTAATTTCTCCTTTCCATACTTTCTTACTTTGAATGGTCTTCCACATGTCCTTAAAAAAATCAGGTGAGTGATAACCTGAATTCACAATTTTATGTGTTTGACCAATTAACTCATCTTTACTGTACCCAGAAATTTCGGAGAATTTTTCATTAACTTCTAAAATAATTCCTTTATCATCTGTTACGGCCACAATTGATGATTGATTTATTGCATAATTCATATTACCCAGTTCCTTGATTGAAGCCCTTAAATCCTCCTCCGCCTTCTTACGATTTGAAATATCCGAACGTATGGATATATATTGATATGGCTTTCCTTTCTTCATGAAAGGCACAATCGTTGTATCCACCCAATAGAGATTTCCATTTTTCGCTCGGTTACAGATTTCACCATGCCAAGTCTGACCTTTACTGATCGTTTGCCAGAGTTCAGTAAAAAATTCTTTGGAATGATAACCAGAATTAATGATAGAATGATTTCTTCCAATCAATTCATGCTCTTCATATTGGGAAATCTCCAGAAATTTTTCATTAACATATGTTATCGTCCCTTTTACATCCGTAATGGCCACAATCGATGATTGATCCAAGGCATAGCGAATATCACTCACTTGATTATCACTCCTTGCCAAACGTCTTCCGACAATCGTGCTGGAACCAATCAAGTTCGCAAGGATAAATAAGGACACAAAACAAACAAGATAAACCATGAAAGGCGTCAATTCGGCGACTTGTTGCATGTTTACCATCCCCGGTGCAATTGAGAGGCCACGAGAAAAAAGAAAATACCCTACGATGATCGCACCACTCATAATAATCGTACTAAATGGCTTTACAGAAGATTGACTTATATTTTCATTATAAAATAAAAGTGAAAAGCCAATTATAAACGAACATAAACTGATCATTAATGTAATGCCCAACATCCATGGAGAGAGATTCAAGGAACTATTCAAAGGATACAAACCAATTAAATAATTCGACAGCAAAGCCATCGTAAACATTAAACTACAAAAAAAGATTTGCTGGATCGAAGGATGATCGGAAATGGCCAACAATCCAACACCCACGAATATAACGCCCAATAGTAAAGAAATGATGATTAAGAAAAAGCTGTTTGTAGTCGTTCTACCACTCTCATAGGTAAATACATATACAAAATTCATCGTCCACATAGTCACACCCATGGAGCATGTACTTCCTAAATATAAAAGACGTTTATATTTTTCTGCCGCAATATATGTTGTCAGCAAGTCCAGGGCCGTATAGCAAGCCATAAATGTTAAAAGTGCAGCAATTATAAAAAGGATTGGATTGGATGATACAATTGAATGTTCCATTGACATAGTCACCTCTATCGTTCTATTATCCTATATTGTAATGTAATTTCAGGATGGCTAAAAGACTTTTATTTCTTTTTACCTGTCTTTCCTAAGATATTTATTAACCTTTCAAAATTTGCTGAATATAAACTTTGTCTATTATTTATAAAAAACACTATATTGACAAATAATTTCCCTATGTAACGAGTAAAATAAAAAGTGTCCATCGATCGGTAAACCATAAAAATTCAGGGGAAATGTTCAAAAACTGTGCAAGTGCAGAGAGTTTTTTCCTTTTTTAATACCTTGTAAAAGCTTATAATTAAATTGAACATATATAGAAGAAGGAGTGGGGGCATGATAATGTCAGATCTAGCAAGCGCAAATACAGCGGAAATTATGCAAAAAAAGACACAGCATAAAAAAATGACACACAGGCAGATTTTACAAAGAGGCCTTTTAATTACGATTGGTGCCGTCTTAATGGCTGTGGGCCTTGAGATTTTCTTAGTACCCAATAATGTAATCGATGGGGGAATTACTGGCATTTCCATTATGTTATCTTATATCACTAACTTCAAACTTGGTATCTTTCTTTTTGTTTTAAATCTTCCTTTCTTTTTTATCGGCTATAAACAAATCGGGAAAACCTTCGCTTTATCCACTCTTTATGGAATATTAATCCTTTCCCTAACTACTACATTGCTTCACCATGTACCAGCTTTCACTCAAGACATTCTCCTAGCTTCCGCTTTTGGCGGCATGATACTAGGAATCGGTGTTGGGATGGTAATTCGTTATGGTGGTTCATTAGATGGAACAGAGATCCTTGCGATTCTAGCGAGCAAGAAACTTCCTTTCTCCGTTGGGGAAATTGTCATGTTTTTTAATTTATTCATTCTTGGAAGTGCCGGATTTGTTTTTTCTTGGGATCGTGCCATGTATTCCATTTTAGCCTATTTTGTGGCTTACAAGACGATGGATATCGTCATTGCCGGTTTGGACGAATCTAAATTTGTTTGGATTATTAGTGATGAGTTTGAAGACATTGGGGATGCAATCATGCACCGCTTAGGACGAGGGGTGACCTTTTTAGCCGGGGAAGGTGCCTACTCAGGGGATAATAAAAAGGTTATATTCTGTGTAATAAACCGTCTTGAGGAAGCTAAACTGAAAGATATCGTAAAAAGCTTTGATGCTTCTGCTTTCCTCGCTGTCGGTGATATTGCCGAGGTCCGAGGGGGACGTTTCAAGAAGAAAGATATTCATTAATTATAGACGGTCATGAAACGTTCCTTTCCTTCGTCAATTCCCATCTATTCAGTCAAGCTTTGTGTATAGACAAAAAAAAGGCTGAAGGGATTATCCCCTTCAGCCTTTTTGATGGTCTTAATAATTTCTTGGATTGTTGATTGCTTGTAGCATTCTTGTACCTTGTTTCATTTCGCTACCACACAAAGGACATAGATGCTCATCGTTACTTGTAAAGTTATCCCGAATCCACCCTTTACAATCTTCTGATGTGCATTCCCACACCTTAGTTTCTTCAGGAATGATTTCTTCCGTATTATTTCTTCTATACATATATCTCACTCCTTAGATTTAAATTGACTTCGCACATTCTAAACGTGCAGCTGCCATAAAGATAAAGAAGAATAGCTAGCGATTAATCTAAATAATTGTGAGCGTACACCCATTTACTTATCTAAGATTATTTACTGTACACTCAAATTGAATGAGTGGAAATAACAGGAGATCACAACCAATTTTAAATATCTCATTATACATTATATCATATTTCTTCATAAAGTTTTTAAGAAAAGCTTAAGATATCCAACAATTGAAAATCCAAGTATTTTCGTTAATGGTTTGCATTCAAGAATCATATTGCTGATTCTTCTAGCTCGTTGCTTAGTTTTAAGCAAATCAAGCATGAGAGTAATTTTAGTGCCAAAACCTAAAACAATGAAAGCCCTGCCTCTCTCTCATCCATACGGCTCCTAGACCGTGCCTGTGAGAATCAGGTGAAAGCTAATAAGTACACGTTTATTAATTAAACCGTCCGTAATTCCAATTGGGAAAATTAAATCCAAAAGATAAATGGCTACATAGAAGTAAGTTAATGAAGATCAAAATGAATCGAGGAAAATACCTGGTGATTAAGACGTATTTCTTTCTAGTTGTGCTTAACTTGTTTCTACTTCATCATAAAAATGATGAAAATTATTTTATTAATAAAAATGTATCTTTCAAATTACCCTCTTAGTGTTTTCTTGTAACAACACTGAAATTTCATTATAGCACATACTTTTAAAATTGTAAACAGTAATTATACAATCCAAATGGAGTTCCAGTGAATCTTGCCCAAAATAAAAAGAGGTAAGAAATTACCCCTTTTATTTAAAAGCATTATATTCATTTTCTATTTTCGGAAGTTCTCTAACTTCTTCGATCAACTGACTTCCACACATTGGACAATCATAGTTTGCTGAGGCAAAGTCTTTCCTCATCCAACCATTACAATCCGCTGACCCGCATGCATATACTATAGTATCTTCCATTATGATTTCTGGTTCCTCTGAATTCTTTTTACCAAAGTACATGAGCAACCTCCTTCTTTTAAGTAAAAGCCACGATTCAAGCCAAGGAGTCCTCCGGCTATTTATCTTTTTTAGTATACGTAACAAATCAACTTCTTATTTATCCAATGAAAAAAATAACCAACTTTTCATTGATTAGTTTTCCAAAGTGGCTTTTACCATGATTGCTTTTATCTTAAAGTATGAAAAATGATCAGGAAGCGCCTCTTTCAACGGTTTCAGTTTTTCGGATTCTAGTTGTTTAGCAGTATCCAATACAAGTTCATACTCTTCTTGAACGAAAAAATCTTCCCATTTTATATCCATTTGTTCTTCTGCACACTTCATTAAATGATTTTCAATGGAAATGGTGGACAGGCCTCTTAATGTTGCAATTTCATTGATTGATTTTCCTTCCATATACAAATGATAACTTTCTATATGTGAAGGGGCTGCATTTCTTTTCGCCGTTTCTTTTTTATATATTATATTCGATTCAATATCCGGGTGTGCTTGCAAATAAATTTTAACAGCTTCTAAAAATGCATGTCCGAAACGATCGAATTTTTGTTTACCCACACCTTTGACTTCAAGGAACTCTTGCTCTGTCTTTGGTAATTTAGCTGCCATATCCTTTAAAGTTGCATCCGAGAAAATAATGAATGGAGGTACATTTTCAGCACTTGCGATATCTTTTCTTACTCGCCGTAACTCTTCAAACAAACCATGATCCATATTAATGCTGGTGACTTGTTTGACTTCTTTTCGTAACACTTGTTTCTGGTTAATCAGTACTTCCCTACCTGCATTGGTTACTTTAAGAACCGGATATTGCCCACCTGTCATTTCGATAAATTGCTTCGCAGTCAAAAAATCTATGAAATCTGCAACATCCTTAGCCGATTGATTATTGATAATGCCATAGGTCGTAAGTTTTTGAAAGCCAAACTCTTCTATTTTTTTGTTACGGGAACCTGTAAGCACCTGACTGATCATCGTTTTTCCGAACCGTTCCCCCATGCGTAACATGCATGAAAGGACCATTTGGGCTTGTGTCGTCACGTTTACAGAATCGCGTTTATCCGTGCAATTTTCACAGTGACCACAATCTTCGGGATTCTCATCACCAAAATACCGAAGTATAAATGCCTGTAAACAACCTTCAGTAAAACAATAATCCTTCATTTTATTAAGTTTCTTTATTTCCTGCGCTTGCCGTTCGGGGGATGGAGTGGATTGATCGATTAGGAATCGCTGTATCTGCATATCCTGGGGAGAATACAGGAGAATGCATTCGCTATCCAGCCCGTCACGTCCTGCACGCCCTGCTTCTTGATAATAACTTTCCATATTCTTTGGCGTTTGATAATGAATGACATATCGAACATTTGATTTGTCAATGCCCATACCAAAAGCTGAGGTTGCGATCATTAAAGGAAGGTCATCTCGAATGAATAGCTCCTGCTGCTCAGAACGCTCTTGTTCGTTCATTCCAGCATGGTACCGTCCTGTTTTGATACCCGCTTTAATCAGCTTAGTGTATAACGAATCCACCTCTTTCCTTGTCGCAGCATAAATGATTCCGGACTCATTTTTATTTTTCTCAATATATCGCATTAAATATCGTCCACGGTTCTCTTCCTTGACGACGGAAAAAAATAAATTTTCCCTGGCAAACCCTGTTGATATCGTATGTTGGGGTGAAATCCCCAATGACTGACAGATATCATCCGTTACATGCGGGGTGGCAGTTGCCGTTAAGGCCAGAATTGTAGGAGATGTAGGCATTTCTTTCAAAAAAGTTTTGATTTTCAAATAGCTCGGTCTAAAATCATGACCCCACTGGGAGATACAATGAGCTTCATCTATTGCAACCATGGATATATCCAAATTAGCCAATTCTTGCTGAAAAATATGGTTCTCTAGTCGTTCTGGTGCAAGATATACTAGCTTGTATCTTCCCTGCTTTATATCTCGCATCCTCTCTGAAGCTTCTGTACCAGATATGGAGCTGTTTAGAAAAGTGGCATCGATTCCGTTTTGTTCGAGGGCATCCACCTGATCTTTCATCAAGGAGATTAATGGAGATATAACGAGTGTAAGCCCAGGTAAAAGTAGTGCAGGAATCTGGTAGCATATTGATTTTCCTCCACCAGTCGGCATAATACCTGCCGTGTTTATTCCATCAAGGACTTGTTCGATAATCTTTTCCTGACCTGTCCTGAATGATTCATATCCAAAATACTGCTGCAAATATTCACGTGCTTTTTCTATCAACGTATTACTCCTCCAATTGCCTAACGATTTTATTACCTTTATTGTACTCGTTTTTGTCATCAACAAAAAGAATAAAAAAATAGACACAGAATTTCTCTGTGTCTACCCCTTATATATCTCATATTTTAATTTAAGATTTTCAAATTAACGTTTTTAACGCCCCAGTTAAGAGCATCTTCTTTATTAGGAACGAAGAGATCAACCTTATTACCTTTTATCGCACTGCCTGTATCAGCTGCCGTAGCATAGCCATATCCTTCTACATACACTTTTGTTCCTAGTGGAATGACAGACGGGTCAACAGAAATGACTTTTTCATTTGGATTTGCTTTCAAATCTACACCTGTCGCTGTGACACCGCTACAACCTTGACAATCGGCTGTATAAGCTGTTGCTCTTACGGTCATTTCCTTTGCTACATTTTCTTGATTAGTTGATTCATTTTGTGAAACATTAGTTTCTTCTTCTGTTTTTTCAGGTTGTGCCGGTGCAGCTTTTTGCACTGGTGCAGCTTGCTCTGGCTTACTATCTGGACCTGTAGCTGCGGCCTCTACCTTATTAGCTGCCGGTTTTATGACAAGAGCCTGTTTCGGATGAATCGTATCTGTATTTAAATTATTCCATGACTTAAGGTCATTAATAGAAACATCATATTTATCTGCTATTTTTGATAAGGTATCCCCAGATTTAACGGTATATTGCTCTTCTTGAGAAATATGTATAGTGTCTCCCGCATAGATATAATCTGACGTTAATTTATTCCAAGACTTAATATCTTCTACTGAAACTTTATGTGATTGAGATATCCCCCATAGTGTGTCTCCGTTTTTAACTGTAACTTCCTCTGCTTGTACCGGTATTGTAAATGCTCCTGATATGGCCACCACGGCCGTTAACGATAAAATTGATTTTTTCATATATCGTACCTCCTTGTGAACTCTTTCAAAAGCTATGTTCTAAATACTAACACAGTTTTTTTCTATACAAAGAACAAACAGATAAAGAATAGATGTCAAACATCACAAACAGATAACAGCAGGATAACAAGCCTAATCACACTAAAATTATAATAGCCTTATCTTAATGAGCTTTTGACTGATTTTCTTTAAGCATATTCTTTTCACCACAGCATACATATTAATGGCTGACCTCAACTAGAGAGGAGGAAAATCTTTGGCAAAAGAAAAGACGTTTACCCTAATCAAGTCCTATAAGCCTTTCCATAGCAAATTTGATCCATGTCCACCACTCGGAAGGAAGTATTACCGAACACCTCCGAATTTGTATATTAATTTTCAGCCGCCGAACTTAGAACAATTCACTCCAGAAGAAGCACTAAAGTATGGAACACTCTGGAAATTCTTTTACGATTACTATGATAATCCATATCGAGAAAGGGAGAAGTAGTTAATGAATAGGAAACTGGATGAAGAATATTACCAGTTACTCGGACAAATACAAGCTGCTGATTTCGTATTAGTTGAGCTGACTCTGTATTTGGATACACACCCTCATGATCATCAAGCTCTACAACAATTCAACCAATTTCAACAATACTCTACCCAGCTGAAGGCCGCATTTGAACCTAAATACGGTCCATTGTTTCAATATGGGAACAGTCCAGATGGGGAAAATAAATGGGAATGGGGTCAAGGGCCCTGGCCATGGCAGGTTTAAGGAGAGATATTTATGTGGATTTATGAAAAAAAGCTGCAATACCCTGTAAAGGTTGGTACGTGCAACCCTACACTCGCTAAATATCTGAGGGAACAATATGGGGGCGCTGATGGTGAATTGGCTGCCGCCCTTCGATACTTAAATCAACGATATACCATTCCGGATAAAGTGATCGGGTTACTAACTGATATTGGAACAGAGGAATTCGCTCACTTGGAAATGATCGCCACTATGATTTATAAGCTCACAAAAGATGCCACTCCTGAACAGATGTTAGAAGCTGGTCTTGGCGAACACTATGTAAATCACGACAGTGCCCTTTTCTATGAAAATGCTGCCGGGAACCCATGGACGGCTACGTATATTCAGGCGAAAGGCGATCCCATTGCGGATTTATATGAAGATATCGCAGCTGAAGAAAAGGCTAGGGCAACCTATCAATGGCTAATCGACATCTCAGATGACCCGGACATCAATGATTCATTAAGGTTCTTAAGGGAGCGAGAAATTGTGCATTCCATGAGGTTTCGGGAAGCAGTAGAGATCTTAAAAGAAGAAAAGGGTAAAAAGAAAATCTTTTAATTAAATGCCATAATAAAAAGCAGCGGATAAAATTCCGCTGCTTTTCATCATTTACGATCAGAAGAGTAAGTCCATCCTTCTTCTTGATAAATCTTACCTTCTTTCATCAATTTACCAAGGGCGCGCTTGAATGCTCCCTTACTTAAACCAAAATGGAACTGGATATCATTAGGTGGGGTCTTATCACCATAAGGCATCGCACCTCCGCGATTCATTAAATAAGTGTAGATGATATCGGCATCTTCTTCCATTAAATCTTGCTTGAAAGGGAATAATGAAACGTTAAGTGTACCATCTTCCTTACTATCGATAACACGGCCTTCAACAAATTCACCGAGACGTGGCTCTTCTTTTCGTTCACTTTCGTGAATGAAGCAGCGGTATCCTTCCTCCGAGACAAAGAAAGAACCGACCATCAGCAATCGGTATACATTCCCTTTGACCGTCGTGTTGCGAATCCCCTTTAAAGGAGCCGGAACAGTGATTTCTTGAATGATATCTTCTGTTGTCAGTCTGCCGAACAAACGATCATTCCGATCCGTTTTCAAGCAGATATATAGGCGATCTCCCACTTCCGGCCACAAGCGGTCAATATTCGGAAGGTCATCCAGAGATACAAGAATATCTTTGGAAAGTCCAATATTAACAAAAACGCCTAGTTTCTTTTGGACATTGACGACTTCAGCCCAGCCGTATTTATCAATTTGTATTTCCGGAATATTCATTGTTGAAGTCAATCTTGCTTGTTTATCGTGATAAATAAATACTGTAACTTCATCGCCAATTTCAAGTTCAGTACCTTCTATTGCCTCATTATGGTGTAGCAAGACATCTTCCGAACCATCAGTCAGGAACCAACCGAAATCAGCCTTACGCTCTACTTGTAACTCTACAGCCATACCGGCCTGAATTTTTTGCATGTATAAAAATCCTCCTGTAACTTACCTTTACCTACAATTGTACCCAAATAATTATTTTTCCAACATATTTGAATCTATCATTTTTTTATCTTTCTGTACACCTATTCCAACATTTTTATTTTTCAAAGTGTGCTTTCCTCCAAGGATGGAAGAGGAACCATAATCTGCCCTTGTTTTCCATTGCTTAGCAAAGTGTGCATAATCACTTTTGATAATTGACTCGGTTTGTAAGGCTTGACCAGGTATTCTTTTGCGCCAAGCGAAAATCCTTTTTCTTTTTCATCAAGAGCAGTCGATACAAAAACGGGGATATCTTTGAGCTCTGGTCTTTCTTTTAACTCTTTCATGATCGTCCACCCGTCCATTTCACCTTCTTCAAGGAGAATGTCCAGGACGATGGCATCCGGAGGTGACAGCTTCAGCATTTGAAGCGCTTTTCTTCCACTTTTGAAATAGCTGACTTGAAAGCCACTATCCACCAGTTCGTATTTTAATAGTTCGGCCAAATTAAAATCATCTTCAATGACCATAATATCATAACTTAGTTTTTTTGATTGACCTTCATTATTTGTACGTTCTTCTTTAAGGGTTACCTTCGGGAAGGAAACGCTGAATTTACTTCCTCTGCCATACTCCGATTTCACCGTAATGTGGCCTCCATGCGATTTGATGATTTCTTCCACGATGGATAATCCTAAACCAGTGCCGCCAATCCGCCTGCGATCTGAATTATCGACCCTATAAAATTTCTGAAACAAATGCGATAGAGATTCTTTAGGTATCCCTAGCCCTTCGTCCTCGATATCAATGGATAATACTTCGTTCTGACTATACAAACGAATGAGGATCTTTCCGCCATCAGGAGAGTACTTAATTGCATTACTCAACAAATTCATGAAGGCTTGTTCAATCTTTTCTCGATCTCCTAATATCATGAGATCATCCGTTTCTACGAGTAGTCGAATATCGTGAAGGGATGTGCTAATTTCGAGATTCTCAATGATTTTTTGTAACAGCGGCAAGATCTCTAGGTATTTTTTTTCGTAGGTTTGTTTACCTGATTCCATCCTTTGTACATCTAAAAAGTCATTGATTAAAGCGGTGAGTCGCTTCGCCTCATTATATATGGTCTGTAAGTACTTCGTCTGCCTTTCAGGTTTTAATGGCTTGTTTAACATTAATTCTGTAAAACCAAGGACACTTGCGAGCGGAGTTCGTAATTCATGGCTTACAGTACTGACAAACTCAGACTTCATCTGATCCACTTCATATTCTTTCGTAATATCACGGTAAACTACAATCGTCCCATAGGCTTCTTCACCATATCTTATGGTCTCAAAATATACCTTAAAGACTTGTTTCGTCTCTTTCTTTTGAAAAGTGAACGTGCGATCTTCATAGTCTCCTTTTTTATCCGCCATTTTTATTGCTTCTTCCAGGGAGTCCATGAAATCTTCACGGCCAATTTGCCTTACCAGTTCCCCACTCCATTTTTCCCATGGAGAGCCTATGATTTGCCCAGGAACGGAACCAGGTTCATACATGTCACAAAATTGTTGATTTACTTGGACGATATTCCTATCTTGATCTATTAATTGGATGCCTTCCTGTATCGTGCTCAATATGTCTTGATTTAACCGGCGATCATCTTCCGTTTGTTCATACAACTTGATTTTAACAAGTGAAGTCGAGATTTGCTTGGCTAATATTTCACATTCAGCTATTTCTTCTTGATTGAAAGATGAGCCATAACGGCTGAAAACCATAATGGCATCGACCTCTTGTAAAGCTGATAAAACCGGAAGGTATAAATCATAACTATAGTTGGTATTTTCATGATAGCCTTTTTCACTAATGCTCTGTTCCCTTTTAACCGTAAATGGCTTCTTCTCCTCTATGAGGCGTTCATTTAAGCCGTTATGAATGTTCTTCCGATATTGATTTACACCATATTCCGAAATGCCGAAAGAGGCGTAGGAATCTTCGTGTATTAACGTAATCATGCCACGATCTGCACCAATCAAGCTGCTCATATTATAGACAATGCTATTAAGAACATCCTTTTTTTCCAATGAAGTAGAAATACCATTTATTAATTTATTTCTTCTAGTGAGCTGTTGCTCATTTTCCGTTATGAGGCCAAGCGTTTCTTGAAGTTCATTCTGCTGTGCCTGAAGTTCATCTTGTTGAGCAAGCAATTCTTCATTATGAGCCATCAATTCCTGCTCTTTTTCCTGAATGCTTGCAATCATTTTCTTAAAGGCTATGGCCAATACTCCTAATTCATCTTCACGACCTTCATCCACTGTAATGATTGCGTCCCTACCAGCCGCAATCTCGTTAGCCGCAGAGGAAAAATCAGCCAAAGGCTTTCCGATATTCCTAATAATGCTTCTGACGGTTTGCTGGAAGATCAGTAAGAAAATGATCACGAATCCGATATAGGCCCCTTGTAAAATGGATTGTTCCTTTGCTAAGGATTCTACATTTTCATCAAGCTTTTCTGAAAGTGCAGAGGAATACGCTCTTACATTGTTGCGAAATTCCACAACCCGCTCAGTAATCTCGCTGTTATCCGTTTGCTTAGCCTTCATTCGAGCCCCATTCATTTCCACTTTCAAAAAAGAAGGTTTAATGGCACTAAAATAATAATCCGTAAATTTCTTCAGCTCTTTGTATATTATTTGATCCTCATTTGAAGTGGATAATTCCTTGAAATCGGAAATGCTTCTTCGAATCTGATCTTCCCTACTCCATACTTTTTCTTTATATGAATCGTTTCCAAATGCTATATACCCTCTAGCATCCAAAAAAACATTATTGTATTGCTCATAAATTCCATCCAACAACAATTCTTTTTCCACAATACTATGTCTTTTTTGGAAATACTCAGCATTTAGTGACTGCAATACAAAAAATAAAATGCCCGTACCAACTATAAAAAAGATGATACAAGCAGACATTAGAGTCAATACTTGACGAGAAAGGTTCTTATTTATATATTGTTTCAGTTTCATCTAGAATGGCCCCTATTTTCTCTAAAAGCTTGATTGGGCTGAATGGCTTAGCCATGAAATAATCCGCTCCCGCTTCTAAAATTCTGTCTTGTTCATATTGCTGGCTTTTTGCAGAAAGCATCATGATTTTCCCTTTATTTTCAATTTCCGTTGACTTGATTTTTTCAATGATTTCCAAACCAGTGAATCCTGGCATCATATAATCCAAGATGATAAGATCATAGGTATTCTTCTTGAGCAATTGAATCGCCTCGTTACCGTCAGAGGCTTCATCAACCTCGTAATCTTCATCCTCTAGTGTATCCACAACCAACATTCGCAAAATTTCTTCATCTTCTGCCAATAGAATCCGTTTCACGCTTCATCCTCCTTAAGGTTATATCGAAATAGAAGGATATTAATGACTCCTCATAAACAAACTGCACTATATAAAAAGCTTTAATCCCTATTTTTCATTAACGATTCCGTTTCAGTCTTATATCGGCAAAAATATAAAAAACATTAATTAGCCACTGCATAGACAGTTTTCTCGCCCTGTTAGGGAACAATTTGCATAGAACCGCTCTTCACATCATTTTTTTTAGGAGACGTTCCATCCGTGCTTGAAGATCAATAATATTAAATGGTTTCGTTACATAATCATCAGCACCCATTTTCAATGCAATGGCGATATCCTCCGAACTTTTTCTGCCGGTTAACATCAAAACGGTGAAACAATCGGCATTTTTACCGTGTTTCACTTCCTTCAGTACTTCAATTCCATCCATGGTCGGCATAACACCATCCAGTATCAGAAAATGAGCGCTATTTTCTTTTGCTCGATCTGAATTCAAAAAAGAACACCCATCTTCATATACGGCTATATTTAAGTCATAATGAGGAAACTCCATCGATTGCAATGTTTTGGTTAAGATGGTCCTAATAATGATGTCGTCATCTATCACTGATACATTAAGGCATTTCTTTTTAAAGCTTGTTTTTTGAATGCTCTCCACTCGACCCCGGCCTGATCTCTTTGCTTCATATAAAGAAGAATCCGCTCCTTCAAACGCCTCTTCCGGCGTAACACTCCCATCATTAACGGTATATACACCTGCTGAAAACGATACAGAAAAATGTTGATTTTCATAAGCGAACCTCTTCGCAGAGAAGACTTTTATCAACTCCGCTAACTTGTTCTTGGCTTCCGCATTGGTCGTACGTGGAAAAATTATAACGAATTCTTCGCCACCGTAACGACAAATCAAATCGGAACTGCGGATGTTATTTTTAATGAATTGTGCAAATTCCATCAAAACGACATCACCCATCGCATGTCCATATGAATCATTTACTTTCTTGAAATGATCCAGATCTATGATACTAATCGAAAAAGGATGTCCGGACCGCTTGAAATCCTGAAAATAACGAGGGATTGCGTCATCTAGGAACCTGCGATTATACACTTGAGTCAGCTCATCAATCAGGACGGATTGGTCAAAGATTTTCTTACGCTGAATGTGCCTTTCTATTTTCACAATAAACTCTTCAATATCTATGGGCTTACTAATAAAATCATCGGCACCCATTTTATAAGCTTTAATTCGTGATTGCTTGTCGTTCTGTATGCTAATCATAATTTTGGGGATGAAGTATTTTTCATTATGCAAGTGTATGTCCTGTAGAACTTGATAACCGTCCTTCGTAGGTAATTGAATATCTAGGATAAGGCAATCAGGTTGCATCTCAAAATACTGCTTTGTAGCTTTTACCGGATCGGCATTCGTTATGACCATCCATCCTTTTTCCTCAAGAATGTCCTTTAATAGGATCAGCATGGATATGTCGTCATCAATGATTTGGATGAGTGGGGCCTGTGGATCACCAGCCGGCTTCTCTTTCATCTCCATTTCAGCAAAATGCTCGTATTCATAGGTATGTTCAATCAAATCAAAAAGTAGATTTTTAAGTTCTTCTTGCTGCCATACTTCTTCACTATCTTCATCGAGCTTGTCTAAGAGATTCTCCGTAATTAACATAAGGCCACATAGCTGTAAAGTTCCCCCGGTTCCTTTAATGGAATGGAGAAAACGATACACCTCTTTCGTAGTGACCGTCTTCGTTTCATCTAATTCCAACCAACCAGAAAGCTGCTTTTTAATATTTCCATAGAGGGTATTTTTATATTTTTCCATATTGACTAATTGCAATTCTAATCACTTGACCCTTTCTTTAACCTACTTAAATGGTTGTCCTATTTATATGTACACCCACCAATAGTCGACCCCTAATTCCAGTATTTTTATTTTATTTAGGTCTAAAGTATATTCTTTCAGGAATATTTTACATCAAAAGGTTTTTTCTATAAACAGCGAATGTATCCTCTAATGAATATTTTTGAAAGTTTGTCATAAAGACTACATATTTGAATTTGCCAGCCGATACAGCACTTGTTCAAATCATATGGTTTAAGATGTTATAATTTTACTGACTGCTGAAAGGAATTGGATAATTTGATGACTAAAAAATTATATTATGTTTCATCCAAGCTAACTGAATGGGACGCGAAGATTCTGGAAATTTTTGAAGAGAAGGGATTTTACTATATCCTGCTTGATGAGACAGCTTTTTACCCTGAGGGGGGAGGACAACCCAGGGATACAGGTAGCATAGATGGCATACCGATTCTTGATATTTCAATAAATGAAAATGAGGATATCCTTCACAAACTCGAAAGCAAGCCGAGTTCGCATTTCGTACATTGCGTACTGGATTGGGAACGCCGTTTTGATCACATGCAGCAGCATAGTGGGCAGCACTTACTGTCCGCGGCCTGCCGGGAATTATTTCATGCACGTACTGTCAGCTTCCACCTAGGCCAAGACCTTGTCTCTATAGATATCAGTACAACTTCCTGGACTGATGAACAAACGTTGGAAACGGAACGGCTTGTCAATCAGTATATCTACGAAAACCGAAAGCTACATACATACTTTGTGACAAGAGATCGATTGCAGTCAATTCCTGTAGTGAAAATGCCAACCGTGACAGAAGATATCCGAATTGTTGAAATTGAGGGGATTGAATATAATCCCTGTGGTGGAACACATGTGGAACAAACCGGGGAAATTGGGATCATTAAAATCATCAAAACGGAAAAACAGAAAGAGTCCACACGGCTTTATTTTAAATGTGGATTTAGGGCGTTGCACGACTTTACTGACAGTCTGAACCTACTATCTAAGTTATCATTAAAATTTAACACGGGTCGTGTTGATATTCTCAACAGGGTAGAAAAATTGGAAACCGATCATGACAAACTAAAACTAGCTTACGAAAAACTCAAGCTTAAGCAAGTAGAATTCCTTGCTGAATCTTTGCTTACAGAGAAAGAGGATGGTTTTATCCATCATGTTTTCGAAGATCAGACATTGAAGGAAATGCAATTGCTTTCTTCCACCATCCATCAAAAAGAGAGATCTCCCATCCTTTTCATGAGTGTAAAGGAACAAAAGGTTCTCCTGGCACACGATGGCAGCCATTCGATCCATTGCGGGGAATTCTTTAAGAAATGGCTCCCTACATACAATGGAAAGGGCGGAGGCAATGCGAAATCTGCACAAGCTGGGTTCACTTCACAGGATGATTTGATGGAATTCTATTCGTTTGCAGTCAATAAACTGGATAACGTTCAGGAGTGAAATAACTAGAATCCGAATGTGCTAGTGTCTCTGAATATAAAGGAAAGGGAGAGGATAAACGCATATCCCCTCCCTTTCCTTTTACTTATTTCTCTATTTTCAGATGGTCCAGCCCATTCTCTTCAATATACAGATGGTATTTCTCTTCCAGTTCGAGTACACGTAGGAAAGCTTCCTCTTGATTAAACTCTTTGAGCTTCGATTCCTTCGCAAACTCTTTCCTTGCCATATGGTAGGCAAGCTTATCCAGGAAAACGCCTTCTTCATACTTATCAATTACTTTATGGATTTCTTCTTCAAGTTCACGACTCAGATCATACATTCCATATTCCTCTATATACTCTATTCCCTTAACGTCAAAATCCTTCGCATAGGAATTCAAATATTGCTCTAACTCGCTGAATTTTTCATTGTTTTCCGAATCCGAAGTAATCCAGTATCCATATTGAACCAATTTAATCAATGTATCATATTGGCTTTTCGTAAAATTAATTTTCATCATTGACTCCTTTTAAAAATCATTATCTTTAAAAAAAGAATAAACCGTATTAGACAAAATGTCCAATACGGTTATATGATCAATCTGCTATTTCAGTTACGCAAAAATAGGCTGCCTTTTCTGTATCTACCACATAATGTGAATCGCCTTTAACTAAATTATAATAGCGGTGCTTCTGAATATTAGAAATCATTTGTGTCGTGTCTTCCCCATCCACCTCATGTTCAATTTCTTTACCACCTGGAAAATAAAAACCAACTTTCAATTTCATCTTTCTCAACCTTCCCTTCATCTCGTTGAATGTCTCTTATATTTCTTTTCCTTTAAAGAATACTTTTAAACCTATATTTACTGTTTAATCAAATCAGACATGATATTCTAGGGAAAATGACTAATTGGAAGGTGAAATATATGCATATCAGGAAGGCTTCAGAAAATGACATAACTGGGATTGCACATGTACATATAAAAAGTTGGCAATCAACTTACAAAGGAATTCTTCCAGATACCTATTTGGACTCGCTGAATCTGGAAACCAGAAAAAAAAATTGGGCAAGAAACTTAAAGATGCTTCATGGTGCCACATATATAGCTGAAAATGATGAAGGGCATATAGTCGGTTTTGCCGCAGGTGGACCAGAACAAACAAATGCTCACCAGTATTTTCAAGGGGAAGTGTATGCCATTTACCTGTTAGAAGAGTACCAACGACAAGGTATCGGTAAGAAGCTGATTAAAGTTGTCGTAGAAGAACTTATCGGAAAACAACATAGTAATTTGATCATATGGGCGCTCAAGGATAATCCTTCAAGGGGATTTTACGAAGCCCTTGGCGGCCGTTTAATCACAGAAAAAACAATTAAAATGGCTGGTATCGAGATAGCGGAAGTAGGATATGGATGGGAGGATATACATGATATCCTTTTGAAATTATAAAGAACCTACATAAATAGGAGGCGCATATCCCCATCATATATGCGCCTCCCTATCAGGATTCATTCTAAAAGAAAGTCTTCTTTTTCACTTCCAAAAAAATAAAGCCTATGCAAAGGTCTTGTCATTGTGACATATAACAATTTAATATCCAACTCATTCTCACGAAGATACTTTTCCTCCAGAGATAATGCGATGACCACATCAAATTCAAGTCCTTTGGATTGATAGGAAGGGACTAACATCGTTTTATGTTTCGGAATCATCCCTTCTTCATTGATTAAATGAAAATCGTTAGAGAACTGCTTCAATTTATCATTAGCGAGTTCACAATCCTTCATCGTTTTAGTAATGATTGCAAACGTTTTATACCCTTCTCTTTTTAACGTAGCGATATGATCCATCAATTTCTTCTCCCAGCCATATCTTTTAATGGATATGAATTCAGGTTCTTTGCCGTGGCGGACCACAGGCTCAACCTCAGGAAAATCATAGGGTAATAATTGAAGGATCCGATTGGCTTGCCCCATAATTTCATTGGTCGTCCTATAGCTTTTTTGCAGTTCTGTATATGTCGCTCTTGGAAAAATGCTACGATGGACTTCATCCCATGTTTGAAGTCCTCTGTATGAATGGATGCCTTGAGCAAGATCACCCACAAGCGTGAACATATCAGTGTCAAAGGTCGTTTTCAGCGCTTGCAGTTGCAAGAAACTATAATCCTGTGCCTCATCTATGACCACATTTTTGGCTTTTTTGTCTTTATCAACTCCAAAAAGTAATTCCTGTAAATATAACAACGCACCCAAATCCTCAATTTCATAGCATTTTTCATCAAATATCTTTTGACTATACTCACATAATGCATGTGCATCTTCAATGCCAAGTTTACCCTTACTATATAAAACCATTCGATCAGGATTCTGATACAGCTCTTGATAATACTGAAGCAAGCTTTTATTTTTGAACGGTTTAAAGTAAGCTTTAACGGATGTGCGTATTGCTTTTTTCATCCGTTCAGTCCGTTCGATCTTTTTGTCGTGGCACTTTGTAACAAACTCCTTGCGTTTCACCGGATCAATATTCTTGGCAAAGGCTTTATCAATTTTTGTTTGATAAAAGTCCTCCACTTGATCCAACATTTTTTTCTTTTTTGATTTCACCTCATTGTGCAAAATGCCCTTTAACTTATCCAGTCGGCCATAAAGCGGCAAATACCAATAATCTTCCTCTAACAATCTAATAAACTTCTTGGCAGAGTATAAACGATAATTATCACAATAAAAATCATCAACTGGGTGAAAACTACTGAAAATATCCTTTATATAACCATCCAAGATTAGCTTAAATAAGGGAGAACCCTTTAAGCCGGATATCCAGATAGCCACTTCTGTTTCTTCATTGCTCTCTTCCAATATACGCATCAATTTATTATCCTGTTTAAGAGTCAAAGGCCGACCAATCGCTACCTGAACATATTCTGTAAATGTAAACTGTTTTACTTTATCAACTCCCAGTTCTGGTAAAGCTTCAGATATGTAATCAATGAATACACGGCTCGGGGCTAGAATCATTAACTGGCGTGGATCAAACAAGTCTTTATAATGGTATATAAAATAAGAGATCCGGTGTAAAGCAATAGTCGTTTTCCCACTACCTGCCGCCCCTTGAACGATGATGGGCTTATTTAAATCGGCACGAATGATCTTATTTTGTTCTTCCTGTATCGTCGTGATGATATCGGTCAAACGATTGCTTGAGCTTTTTGAAAGGGATTCCTGCAGTAGTTCATCCGTCGTCGTTAAGTCAATATCCCTAACCTCTTCTAACTCGCCAGCCTCGATCATCAGTTGCCGCTTTAACGTGATATTCCCGCTAAAGATTTCCCCTTCCGCATGATATTCGACTTCACCAATACGCCCTTCATAATAAAGGTTGGCGATGGGCGACCTCCAATCGACAATGATTTGTTCCTGGCTTTCACGTTGATAGAGCGATGTTTTCCCAAAATAAAGAATTTCCCCTACTTCATCATCCTTCCGGATAAAGTCCACCCTTGCAAAGTAAGGCTTGTTACTTGCTATCTTCAAGCTTTCCAATTCAGACTGGGACATTTCAAAAAAGTTAGCAGTCGTGAGTAATTGCGAATATAAACCTGACTCTGACCAATCCGCATCCCCGAAAGCCTCCTGCATATTCTTCTGGAATTGATCCTTACTACTTTCCGCAGTTTTGATGACTACATCTATGTACCTTTTTGTAAAATCCAGCCGTTCTTGTTCTTTTTCAAAATCGGGATGTGCCATAATTTCTTCATTCCTCCTTCCTACACATTAGAGATGTAAAAATCACCGATGTCCTTGAAATGGACATCCATATTATCAAAATACTAATGAATTAACAAGACAATAACCCCATACGCATTTCATTTTACCTATCTAAACATGAACCCATTACTTAATTTAGGATAAAAAACTATATATTCCAGATTAAAGGTTTGCTATACTATGTTGGCTTAGAAAGAAACATTGAACCAGTTCAGGAGGAAATTGTATTGAAGCTCTTCCAGGCATTCCAGAAAAGAATATTAATTAATTATATATTAGGAAATATCATTGTCATATTTAGTGTTGGAAGTTTATTGGTGTTTGACTCTATAAAAATTTCATTAAGCGATGGGATCCTTACTATATGTACTGGAGCACTTTCCATTATCATTATGGTATGTAGTGAGTATTTTGTTTACCGAAAAGACATTAGGCCGATTAGGGCTGCATTTGAACAAGATGACCCCAGCTTACTATCCCTTCAGGCAGCATACACGGCAGCTCAAAAATACCCATTACTAGCAAGTAGGCGGACATTATTCGTCCATTACTTTGGAGCAATCATACCAGCTTTATCAATATCCATTTTTTTCATTCTATCAGATATACTTAGTTCCGAGTTTTGGATCATACTAGGGCTAGTGGCCGGTATCCTTATGTCTGCCATGCACGCTTTATTCGACTTTTTCTTATCCATTAAAGCTATTCATCCTTTAAAGAAATCTTTACTGAACCAGGCATTCGCCCTTTATGGAGAAAGTGGGGTGCTTCAAAACCACGTATTTATAGGAATTAAAGCTAAACTATTAGTCTGTTCTTTATTTTTAACTTTATTTCCCTTCCTGTTATTCAGCATACTCATAACAGTGAATTTAGGAGAAAAGGCATTCACTTTTTGGAGTGAATTTTCCGTGACATCAGGATTGTTTTTCCTATTTATCATTCTTATAGCTTTTAGCGGAGTCTATCTTTTGACGAAAGATATCCAAGCACCGATCCAGACTCTTAATACCGGTATTACATCTTTTACAAATGGAGAACACAAATCTCTCGATAATACTTACACCGATGAATTTCATGACTTGATTAATGGTTTCAATCACTTGATGACTTCTGTCAAAAACCGAGACGAACAAAAACAGAATTTACTCAATAATACGTATTCCATAATAGCTGCCATGATGGATGTACGTGATTCCTATACAGCAGGCCACTCGATAAGAGTTGCCGAATATGCCATACGCATTGGTGAAGAATGTGGGATGGATTCCATTCAGGTAGACCTGTTAAAAAAGTCCGCACTTCTTCATGATATCGGAAAAGTTGGGATTCCTGACATGGTTCTATTAAAGGAGGGACGGCTTACCGAAGAAGAATTTGTGGAAATCCAGAAACATCCTGTAGTAGGTGCTAAAATAATCGAACAATCCAATATGGATGAAGAATTATTGAAGCTAGTACCCGGTATTAAATACCATCATGAAAGATATGATGGCTTCGGTTATCCAGAGGGTTTAGCAGGAGAAGAAATCCCATTATTCGGTCGAATCATTGCCGTTGCGGATGCCTTTGATGCCATGACCTCTAACCGAACCTATCGAGCTGGCATGACAGCAGAAAAAGCTTTAGACATTCTTCAGGATGGTAGCGGAAGTCAGTGGGATCCAAATATCGTGCAATGTTTTATTCGACTTCAAAGAAAAGAACTCGTACACAATGCCCCACATAAATCAGCGGAATGAGTTGCCGTTTTGAAAGACATTTCATAGAACTATTGGCCCAATTGCCTAGCTGAAGTCACTTTTCCCTTCTGTTAACCTAAAAAATTTTTATTGTACCGCTCTTTCATGTTATAATTTTAAGGATATTGTCATTGGAGGAATGTAAATAAATGATTACAGTAAATAACGTTGGTTTGCGCTACGGCGATCGTAAACTGTTTGAAGATGTTAATATAAAATTCACGCCTGGTAACTGCTATGGATTGATTGGGGCAAATGGTGCCGGTAAATCCACATTCTTAAAAATCCTTTCCGGAGAAATTGAAGCACAATCCGGTGATGTTCATATGGGCCCTGGCGAACGCCTTGCCGTTTTGAAACAAGATCATTTTGCTTTTGAAGAAGAAGAGGTCCTTAAAGTCGTCATCATGGGCCATGAAAGATTATATGAAGTCATGCAAGAAAAAGACGCCATTTATATGAAAGAAAACTTTACCGACGAAGACGGTATGAAAGCTGCCGAACTTGAAGGCGAATTCGCAGAACTTAACGGGTGGGAAGCAGAACCAGAAGCTTCCATCCTTTTAAAAGGTCTTGGCATTTCCGAAGACCTTCATACAAAAAAAATGGCTGAACTAACTGGTGGCGACAAAGTGAAAGTATTGCTTGCACAAGCTTTGTTTGGCAAGCCTGACGTTCTATTACTTGATGAGCCTACCAACCACTTGGACTTAAAAGCGATTAAATGGTTGGAAGAATTCTTGATTGGCTTCGAAAATACCGTAATCGTCGTTTCCCATGACCGTTACTTCCTTAACAAGGTATGTACACATATTGCGGATCTGGATTTCGGGAAAATCAAAATTTATATCGGTAACTATGACTTCTGGTATGAATCAAGCCAACTCGCTCTTAAATTAACACAAGATGCCAACAAGAAGAAAGAAGAAAAAATCAAAGAACTTCAAAGTTTCATTGCGCGATTTAGTGCGAATGCTTCTAAATCGAGTCAAGCCACTTCCCGTAAGAAATTATTAGATAAAATCAACCTAGATGACATCCAACCATCTTCTCGTCGCTATCCTTATGTTGGTTTTTCACCAGAACGCGAAATAGGGAATGACCTGTTACGTGTAGATGGAATCACGAAAACAATTGATGGCGTAAAGGTATTGAATAATGTAAGTTTCATCATGAATAAAGAAGACAAGATCGCTTTTGTCGGTAAAGATGAAATTGCCAAGACTACCATGTTCAAAATTCTTGCTGGTGAAATGGAACCGGATAGCGGCACTTACAAATGGGGTGTCACCACATCACAAGCTTATTTCCCGAAAGACAACTCTGAATTCTTCGAGGGTGTCGATTTAACGCTTGTTGATTGGTTGCGTCAATACTCCCCTAATGATCAGAGTGAAAGCTTCCTGCGTGGTTTCCTAGGGAGAATGTTATTCTCTGGTGATGAAGTAACGAAAAAAGCCAGTGTTCTTTCCGGTGGAGAAAAAGTCCGCTGCATGCTTTCTAAGATGATGCTAAGTGGTTCAAACGTATTAATGCTTGATGAACCGACTAACCATCTTGATTTAGAGTCCATTACGGCACTTAATAACGGATTGATCAACTTCAAAGGGGCCATGATTTTCTCTTCTCATGACCACCAGTTCATTGAAACAGTTGCGAACCGGATTATCGAACTTACACCTAATGGGACGATCGACAAGCAAATGAGCTATGATGAGTACCTTGCAGACAGCCAATTGCAAAAGCAAATAGCTGAAATGTACAAATAAAAGAATAAACGTGAAAGAGCACATCCTTCCCAGGATGTGCTCTTTCACGTTTATAAAATGCAGACTTCAGATAATACCTTTTTACTAAAGCATGAAGGATGAAGTCCCGATTATGGAGCTGGTAATGACCATCAAAACGTTTAACATACATTATTCATGGGCTATCATGCTTTACTCGTAACCGTTCGCGAATAATTTCGATTGCTTCCTCAAGATTTTTAGCCTGGATTATAATTTTTCGGTCTTCCGTATAATGTTCCGCCGTATGTTTATACAAAGGATCATAGTAATATTCAAGTAAAAGTCCGACTGCCGAAGAATAATTACCCGATTTTAAATCATTTTCTATTTGAGTGGCAATGGGAGTATGAATTCGTCTTTTGATCCTCATGAATGCTTCTAGACATTCTTGCTCATGTTCCCAAGGCTGATAGTCCTCTAATATATGAAGAACTCTCTCCTCAAGAGGCAACTCGATGAATACTTGTATCCCTTGCTCTTTTTTTTCTAAAACAGAATCAGGTATTATAACTTTACCGATTCTTTTGCTTTCCCCTTCAAGCAGCACATAGGGTGATTGCTGCACATTCCGGATGCCTTCAAAAAGCAATGAATCAAACTTTTTTTGATTGTTCGGTTCCAAACCAATTTGCCCAAAAACGGACCCTCTATGGTTTGCCATCCCTTCGAAATCTAAAATTGGGTGTCCCTCTTCACTAAGACGGTGGAGTATGGTCGTTTTCCCTGTCCCGGTAAATCCATTTAAGACATAGGCTTCTGGTTTCCATTCTACTGTTTCTAATTTATCTACCACCCAATTACGGTAATTGCGATACCCCCCATCTAATCGAAGAGCCTTGATCCCCATTAATGATAGAACGGTTGCAGAGGTTCTACTGCGCATACCACCACGCCAACAAAAAACGGCTTTTTTGCCTTCTATTTCGGCAAACTCCTTTATGAAGCTTGGTAATTTCACTGAAATGATTTCAAGGCCTCGTTCTTTAGCAGCCTGAGCACTAACTTGTTTATATAGCGTTCCAACTTCTGCTCTCTCCTCATCATTAAAAAACGGGATATTAAGACTACCGGGAATGGTGGCGTCTTTATATTCAGATGGAGAACGTACATCAATCACCGTGAGTTCATTCTTATCTTTTAAATCAATCAATTCATCAACTGAAATATCTTGGAACACAATGTTTCCACCTTTCTGAATCTGTAAGAAAATACTTGGCGTTGAGGATTGAGAATAGAAGAAATCGGCTACCACCAATTTCTTCTAGCATGTTTTTTATACATTATACGACAAAGATATGCCCTGGATTCTCTTCCGTTACTTCCCCAATTATGGCCGCTTCCACCCCTGACTCTTGTAAATCCGATAATAATGATTCTGCTTCTACTTCTGCTACAGAAATCAAAAGGCCTCCAGATGTAACAGCATCACATAAAATCCACTGATCTACTTGATCCATCGTTTCTGGAAAAGTGACATCCCCTTGGAGATGTTCGAAGTTATTTTTTGTTCCTCCAGGCACAGCACCTGTTTCAGCCAACTCTTTTACCCTTGGTAATATTGGTACCTGAGCATGATGGATTCGCAGACCGGTATTGCTCCCTTTTGACATTTCTGAAGCATGTCCTAAAAGACCAAAGCCAGTAACATCCGTACAAGCATGAACATCGTAGGATTCCATCTTTTCTGAAGCTATTTTATTTAACGTAGCCATCACCTTTGTAACTCTGGCTATCTCTTCCTCTGTTAATAGATCCCTCTTAATCGAAGTAGTTAAAATCCCCACTCCAATTGGTTTTGTCAAAATGAGTTTATCCCCCGGTTTTGCCCCTGCATTCGTACGAACTCTGTCAGGATGCACAAGTCCCGTCACTGCAAGGCCGAATTTCGGCTCATTATCATCTATTGAGTGACCACCAACGAGAGTTGCACCTGCTTCTTTTAATTTATCTCCTGCTCCTCGTAAAATATCCGTCAACACTTGTTTATCCAATTTTGAGATGGGGAAGGCAACGATATTTAGTGCTGTTAATGGTTTTCCTCCCATTGCGTAAATATCACTGATGGCATTGGCAGCCGCAACCTGTCCGAATGAATAGGGATCATCCACGATTGGTGTAAAGAAATCCACGGTTTGAACGATCGCCAAGTCTTCATTTAAACGATATACACCAGCATCATCACTTGTATCCAATCCCACTAATAAATATGGATTGGGAATAGTCGGTGGTAAATTCCGTAAAACCTGAGCCAAGTCCGCTGGACCGATTTTACAGCCACAACCACCTTTTGAAGATAATGAAGTAAGTTTTACAGTATTTGAGTTTGTCATAATTATAAACAACCTTTCTTTTCGTCTTAATTATTATAAAACACTAAGTCAATAAAAGCATAATCGAGGCTTTAATTTGTGGAAATAACCTTTTTACATAAAAAAAACAAAAAATAGTGATATAATATACTGTCTTTTAAAATTCATTTATCATATTGGGAGGTAACCATGTCACAGCTAAAATCAACTCTTCATGATGAACAAACAACTAATAGAAAAGCTATATGGTTTATCGTTTCATTTTTAGTAATTGCCGTTGTCGGATTACTTTATATAAAATGGTGGCCCTATTACCAAAAAGGGATGTTAGCTGCCGATACGCACTCCATTGGTTCTTCTATTTTAGGAGACCCGTCTAGCACAACGCTATCTTGGAAATCTGCCTGGGACTATGCACAGGTTTATTTCTCATCCGTTTGGAAAGCAGCCTTGCTCGGAATCTTGCTCGGTTCTTTAATACAAGTATTATTGCCTACACAATGGCTTCTTAAGGTGCTTGGAAAAACATCGTTCGGCAGTACTTTAATAGCGGGCCTTGCTTCTGTACCAGGGATGATGTGTACGTGTTGTGCAGCGCCAATGGCTGTTGGGCTCCGCAAAAAAAATGTCTCAGTTGGAGCCGCATTGGCATTTTGGATTGGAAATCCAACCATCAATCCTGCGACACTCGTCTTTATGACTTTTGTATTGTCGTGGAAATTCACATTAATCCGCTTGATTTTCGGCATTATTTTAACTTTCGGGATCAGTTATTTAGCTAATCGCTTTGTCAAAGACCAACAACCCATTGAAATGGACCAGATCATAGCGGATGCAGAACCTACTGGCAGCTTTTTAACTAGATGGATGAAAAGCATTGGAAGTATGCTACTTTATATTGTTCCTGCATACGTTTTATCTGTATTGCTTTTAGGAGCAGCCCGTGTTTGGCTATTTCCTCAAATCAATTCGTCCGCAAACAGTCTAATCGCCATTGTTATATTTGCGATAGCAGGTATGCTTTTCGTAATACCTACAGCGGCTGAAATTCCAATTATACAGACATTTATGTCTCTAGGACTTGGCGGGGGACCAGCAGCTGCCCTGTTATTAACATTACCTGCAATCAGTCTTCCATCTTTAATAATAGTCGCAAAATCTTTCCCGAAAAAAGTCCTATTTTTTGTTGTCGCTTCCGTAGTTCTCCTTGGAATAATGAGTGGATTAGTAGGAATGATTTTCTTATAAAAGATTAAAAAGTATTTTTGCCGCTCCAAGCGATACAAACACCTCTTGGTACGTCAGAGAATCAAGAAAACCCACAGAGACAATTGACTCTCTGTGGGTTTCTTCTTCTTGAAATAAGAGAGGATGATAATTATCCTCTTTACTTTTCTTCCTTAATCTCAAGCATTTCATACCTTATTGTCTTTTTATTGGATGAATCAACAGATTCCTTCAAAACTTGCCCTACACCTTTTGCATAATAAGTTAAACTATATTCTTCCGAATCTTTTTCAGTCGTTTTAACTTTCACAGCATTTTCAAAGGTACCTGCTGAGGTCTTAACCGTTTCATTAACAGATTCGATAGTAAAATCAAACGGCTCTATACTCCACTTTTTTCCTTCTTCAACGGGATAGGCTAATATCTTATCCTGACCATAAAATAAACCATACTGGTTTTCTTTTTCTAAATAAGTATCCGCTCCATACCAAGTATCATACCCTTTTGATGTTCCAATAAAGCTTAGATCAAATATAAGGTCTTGCTTTTTCTTTGCATTGTACTCTTTAACCCTATATATTTTTTCCGTATCCTTTAGATAACTTGATTCTTTAGAAACCCCTGTCGTATCAGTTGCTTCTTCGGAGTTACTCTTCGGATCAAATACTACCTTAGATACAAAAAACATCAATATAACAATAATAATGAACGAAAATGCAATCAAGATTTTTACTGGTTTTTTCAATGATATCTTCCTTTTCTCATACTTTGTATTTTAAATCCTCTCAATCTTACCATAATAATATGATAGTGAGAAAATAAATAACCTTTACTTAGTTTACCCTTGATTTATAGTAATCTTACATTGCCACTGAATTTCCCTGAATACAGATTTACAATGCAATCCATGTCAAATCCCCCCTCACATGCATAGCCTGACGAAAATAAAGGTATATTGTTTAGTAAGGGGTGACCATAGTTGGAATCCAATATTGTAAAACAAACTTTTGAGGAAGCAGGATATCTTGCTTTATATGATAAGTTCAATTATCAATTTTATGTAACAGGATTATTCGAACCAGTAGGTCAACAAATCATTATTGAACGGTTTTTGGATTTATACAATATCGATGAACATCAACCACTCTTTTTTGATGACTTTTCTTTTTTCTTTAAATGTTTTCATTATTCCTATCAAAAGAATGAGTCCCTTTGTTTTCTACAACCTGAATGGGATGAAAATATACGTTAGGCTAAGATTGTCTTCCTATTCGCGTTTACAAATCATTATGTATTAGGGACACTACAATTAAATCAAAGAGCCCGCATAATCACTATACGGGCTTTTTCATCCTGCCTATTATGTTCCCCATCCATTTAGGGTCTGCTAGGTTTTTAAATAGTCTTTTCTAATTCTTCTTTTCCTGCAGCTATCGTCCTATTCGTTTCGGTATTATCATGATTGACTGTTGATGGATAGATACTACGTTTACCTGAAAAGTTATCAAGCAAGTCTTTTACATCAATGCCTGAAGATTCCTTTAAAGACTCTTGTAACGTGGCCATTAAATTTGTTGCATATGAGGTGACTTTGTTAGCACCTCCATTTACACCGTTTCCACCAGTATCCACTACCGTTATTTTATCAATGTTACCCAGTGGAGAAGCTATTTCTTTTGCATATTCCGGGAGCATTTTCAAAATCATATCCATCACGGCGGCTTGACCAAACTGTTCAAATGCCTCTGCAATCTTCTGTTTTGCTTCAGCCTCTGCTACCCCTTTTAATCGGATGATATCGGCATCTGTCGTTCCCTGGGCCCTTTGTGCATCCGCTTTGGCAAGTCCATCCAAACGGATACGTTCCGCTTCGGCTTTTGCCATCGCCTCTATTTTATACTTATTTGCATCTGCTTCAGTAATTTGTTTCATCTTATTTGCAGAAGCCGCTTGCTCCACCGAATAACGGTCTGCATCCGCTTTTTTCTTCACTTCAGAATCATATTGCTTTTCTCTTCGGAGAATTTCTTTTTCTTCTATTTCAATCTGCTTTTGCCTTTCGATTATCCTTATCTGCATCTCCTGTTCCATTACATCCTGCTTAGATCGGGCTGTCTCAAGGTCATAAGCTTGGTCTGCACGTGCTTTAGCAATATCTTGCTCACGACGAAATTCAGCGACCTTCAACTTATTGATTTTTTCGGCTTCTGCAATCTCTGTTGCCCTTTCGAGTTCAGCACGCTGGGCCTCTTTTGAAGCTTCAGCCCGTTTAATCCTGGTTTCTTTTTCAGCATCAGCTGTTGCAATATCCGCATCCCTTTTCACTTGTGCAATTCTTGGTTTACCAAGTGAATCAAGGTAGCCGTTTTTGTCCCGTACATCTTTTATTGTGAAAGAAACAATGATTAGCCCCATTTTCGCTAAATCTTGGGAAGCAACTCGCTGTACTTCCTGTGAAAATTTTTCACGATTCTTATATATTTCTTCAACTGTCATTGAGCCAAGGATAGACCGTAAATGTCCTTCTAGCACTTCACGAGCTTCCTGTTCACGATCATCCTTGGACTTACCAAGAAATTGCTCAGCTGCCGTAGCAATATCCGTTATGGAACTTCCAATTTTAATAATCGAAACACCGTCTGCCATAACTGGTACACCTTGTTCCGTATATACTTCTGGCGTTGATACCTCTAGCTTACTCGACAACAGGCTCAAAGGTTCTGCTTGCTGAAAGACTGGCAGAACAAATGCTCCTCCACCCCGGACAATTTTTATTTTATTTCCCGATTCATCAGAATGTACGTTTTTATTCCCTAAATAACTACCAGTGATAATTAATGCTTCATCAGGACCAGCCGTACGGTATTTCGTAACAAAGACAGCAATAAGTGCAATAAGTAAAAAAGCAACAATAGCAATAACGATCCATATTAAACTTGTCATAAACATTCCCTCCTCAACCCTCTTTAATTATAATGGGGCAGGACATAGACAACCCCATTTTTCACCTCAATGATCAAGACTTTAGTTTCTGAAGCGATTTGTTCATTTTTGAAACTCGCTGCAGTCTTAGAAATACTGCCACTATTACTCTGTATTAACACTTCGCCAAACCCGTCTACCGGGACTGTCGTTAAGACCATTCCCACCCTTCCCCTCAAATCATGATCATGAAAGGTTAAGCTTGACTCCGCCCTTGAAACGGGAATCAAAACAAACACATTCAGTAATGTGACGGTTGTTAATGCCAGTAACAAAGAAAGGCTTACAATCACACCGCCATGGAGATCTGTAGCTGATTCAAATAGAAAACCACTTGCAAAAAAGATCGTCAAAAAACTAAGAATCAAAGTAGGATTAAAAATATCCGGAAGTTCTAATCCAGAAAATACATCATTAAACAAAATGATTAAAAATGTCAGTCCTCCAGATATAATTAATCCATATAGATAGACGGTTTCTAGTGGTACTCCATACAAATCCATAATTTCATCCCTTACATAAGGTTTTCTTCTCCAAAAAAATCGAACATCATTTAATTTAGCCGCTACCTCCTCTTTCTTTTTATTTGATACTCTTTAGATACCAGGGTATAAAAACCATATTATACTTCAATTACCATTTATACGAATGAAAGCATGAAAGGTTTCACAATTATAATAAATACGGCTTAATTCAGACCTACTACAATTGCCCTACTTGGATAGGAATAAAAATGGGTCGTCATTTTTTTCATTATTCATTTAGAGGATAACCTATAGAAATAATGTACGGGGAAATTGTTATATTTAATCGTGGCATAGATAAAGCACCTCCTATGATTAATCGTCCTCAGGAGGTGCTACGTGTTTAATATTCTCTTGTATTTTTTTATTTTTACCTCTATATGGTCAATTGCCCTAAGTCCCGACTGCTGCATCGAATCCTCACGTATGGTAAAAACTTCAACTTAACGGGGGCTAACCTCGATTTTGAACTTTGTTTGGGACGTATAACTTTCGCCTGCCAAAAGCAGAATATCTCCAAAACCTTCAAATTCCTCCGCTCCTGGAGCAGCTTGGGTTTCAAACGTTATTCCCCCATGTTGACTTAATTTTTCTCCATGCATCAGTGGAACACCTTTCACAAAGTTTGCCGTGTAAATGACAACTGCTGGTTCATCTGTGTAAACCTCGACTGTTATTTTCCCGTCAGGACTAATTAATTTGGCTGCAATTTGATGAATTCCTGACGATGTAAGGAAAAATGGATGATCGATTCCTTGAACCTTTTCAACCTCTGCGTCAATTGCTTCAAAGGTTGAACGTAATTCCTTTGGCGTACGAAAGTCATAAGGCGTGCCAATCGTGCTTCGCTTTTCCCCAGTTACCGTGGTATCTTCATTTACTGGTGCAAATTCTTCAGAAAAGATTTGTAAGAAATGATTATCGATTGGATTGCTAGGGTGCCCTGTTAAGTTAAAATAGACGTGATTGGTCGGATTAAAAATTGTGTCTTTATCACTTTTTGCTTGATAATTCACTGACCAAGTATTTAAGTTATCCAATGTATACGTCACACTTACTTTCAAATTTCCCGGAAAACCATTCTCTCCATCAGGTGAATGAGTTGAAAAAATGATTGACGCACTTTCATCATTTTCCTTCACTTCATAACCCCAAACTTTTTCATCGAACCCGGGATTGCCACCGTGTAATGTATTACCCAATTGATTTACAGATGTTTTGTACCGGAATTCGCCAATTGAAAACTCACCATTTCTTATTCTTCCAGCCACTCTACCTATTGTAGCTCCATAATGTGTATCTTTTTGGTAATCCTCAATCGTGTCAAATCCCAATACGATATTATTGGGACCTGATTCCGTTTGAACAACAAGATTGACGATTCTTGCTCCAAAGTTTGTAACATCCATTCTTACTCCATGATCATTTTCCATAGTAAATAGCAAAGTATTATTTCCAAATGAGCTATGTGTCACTTTCATTATTTCCGCTCCTACTCTATTAAATTCTTTTTTTATAGTAAAAAGACAAAAGCCCGAAGTATTCACTTCGGCCTTAAGTTAGGAATCATAAGTTTATGATGTGCCTATAGAATATAATAACCAGATTACCCTACCTGATTTAACTGCTCCAAACCTCATAGGTGTAATTCAGGCACTTTCTCCCTTGGATTGTCTTATTGATTCGTTTTTTTCAATTTCCTCTAAAGAATGACCTCGCGTTTCAGGGACACATGTCCGGATAAATAAAACACCAAGCAAACATATAACACCGAATATTGCAAAAACTGCTTCTTGAGAAATTGAAGCAATCATGATTGGAAATAGCAATCCAACCAAGAAAGAGCCAATCCAATTAAATGATGAAGCTAATCCTGACGCACGTCCACGAATCACCAGCGGGAAAATTTCTCCAACTATAACCCAAGTTAAAGGTGCCCACGTGAATGAATAAAGCGCTACATAGATACTTAAAAAAACAACCATCATCATCGGATTTGCATTAGGAATTAATAAATTCAATATTGCCGGTAAAATAAAGGATAGCCCCATAATGGTTCCACCTATTGTCAATAAAGTACGGCGGTTAAATTTATCAGCAATCAATAGGAATATCAATGAACCTAGTACGAGAATAACCCCTTGTATAATTGGCCACAACAATACCGAGCTGGCTTCATTCCCTGTTGCTTTTTCGACAATCATAGGAATATAATAAAAAATTGCGTTTGCACCCTGGAATTGTTGAAACGCAGCGACACCCACACCTGCAAATACTAAATAACGGTATTTATTACTTAAAAGTGTACCCCAAGATGCCTTTTGATTTAACTCTGATTCCTTTTTGGCAGTTTCTTGAATTTGTGTTATTTCAGCATCAATTTGTTCTTTGTTAGAGCGAATATAGCCCAATACCTTACGAGCTTCACCAATTTTGTTTTTATTAATCAGGAAACGTGGTGATTCAGGTAACCTTAACACACCAATAAATAAGATCAAAGCAGGTACGGCAGCCAAACTAAGCATCAAACGCCATGCCATTGTTTCTGGTAAGTCTTTTAATAAATAAGCGATTATGTATGACAGTAACATTCCTGAGACAATCATTGTTTGATTAATTCCGGACAACCGTCCACGTAAACGGGCAGGTGCCATTTCCGACATATAGGCTGGGACCAACGCAGAAGCAGCACCAACAGCTATCCCTAATAAAATACGAGCAACAATCATAAAAAGAATTCCTTTATGAGGGGATACACCTGCTAAAATAGACCCAAAAGCAAAAATGATAGAAGATATTAAAATCATTTTGCGCCGTCCTAAACGATCAGAAAGTTGTCCAGCCAGGGCACCACCAAAAATAGCTCCAAACATCAAGGAAGAGGTGATCCAACCTATAGCACTAGGGTTGTTTTGAAGGTTCCAATCATTTTGTAGAAAAGGCAAAGCACCCGTCATAACGCCAATATCATAACCAAAGAGAATGCCTCCAAATGCCCCAAAAAAATAAATGAATCCACTTGAGATTTTCTTTTCATTAACCATTAATGTTTCCTCCCAAAGGTTATAAAATTACATTCAAAAAATCCCTATACTATAAAAGTATTAATTTCTTTTTAAGGACCCCTAATAGTTTACATTTATTGCTTATAAAGGATGAGTTCTGTGTCATTATTCAGTCAATAAAACGCTTTCATCCCATCCTAAAAAAAAGCACGCCTACAAATAATTTAAGGATTTACTAATCTAATTTCCCCCTCCAAGGAAGCCAATCTCCCGTGGAGGGGAAAGCATTACTTAATAACTACGTAATCCAAACCTACTAATTTTGCATAGGTTACGATTTGGTCTGTTGTTAAATTCAATGACACAACTGTATGGTGACCCCCACCATTCTCCAGCCAAGCTTTCACTCCATCTTGGAAGTTTGGCTTCACTTCCCAAAGTACACGGGCCACTGGAAGGTTTGGTGCTGGAACAGACGGTTCGAAAGCAGAAACTTCATTAATTAAAAGTTTATAGTTTGTACCAAAGTCAGCCATGGAAACAACGACACCATCTCCCGCTTTACCATCGAATACTAAACGTGCTGGATCTTCACGATCGCCTATACCTAATGGAGATACGATCATTTTCGGTTTATTGCTTGCTAAAGTTGGATCGACTTCCAGCATATGTGATTGTAGGATTGATTCTTGTCCGACAGCTAATTCATATGTGTAATCCTCCATAAAGCCAGTTGATTGATTATGGCTCATCACTTTCAGTAAGCGATCGAGTGCTGCCGTCTTCCAATCTCCTTCACCCGCAAAGCCATATCCCTGCGCCATCAAACGTTGGACTGCAAGACCAGGAAGCTGTTTCATCCCATATAAATCTTCGAAATTTGTTGTGAATGCCGTGTAACCACCGTCATCAAGGAAACGTTTGATTGCAATTTCATAGCTTGCCTGTACCTTTACGCTATTTTCCCAATCTTCCCTACTGTATGTACCATATTCAAATTCATAAAGTCCTTCATATTCTGCAAATAACGCATCAATTTCTTCGTCCGTAACTGCGTTTACATATTGAACAAGGTCCCCTATTCCAAAATAGTCAACTGTCCAGCCAAATTGGATTTGCGCTTCAATTTTATCCCCTTCAGTTACGCCAACGTTTCGCATGTTGTCTCCAAAGCGAGCGACCTTAATGTTGAAGCTTTCGTTATAAGCAACCGCTACGTCCATCCATTGAGCAATTTGTTGTCGCACTTCAGGACGCTCCCAATAACCTACAACCACTTTGTTTTGTTTATTCAAACGGGCATTGATAAAACCATATTCACGGTCACCATGAGCAGATTGGTTTAAGTTCATAAAGTCCATATCTATCGTAGCCCAAGGGATGCTTTCATTGAATTGAGTGGCTAAATGAAGCAATGGTTTTTGTAATAATTTTGTTCCACGTATCCACATTTTCGCAGGTGAGAATGTATGCATCCAAGTAATGACACCGGCAACTTCATCACGATAGTTGGCTTCTTTCATGATGTTTGTTATTCTATCCGCACTAACGGCTAAATCTTGCAAAACGATAGGGTATGGCAACATACCGCATTCATTTAATGCATCGGTTATCGTTTGTGCATGCGCCTTGACTTGTGCTAACGCATCTTCTCCATATAGATGTTGTGATCCTACGACAAACCAAAATTCTTTTGTTTCTGTTGTTAACATAATAACCCTCTTTTCTTAATCTACTGGTTTGATAATTTAATAGAGTTACTCTTATTTTTGACCATAATAAGCATTTTTTCCATGTTTTCGTAAATAGTGTTTATCCAAAATATTTTGTGGTAATTCTTTTGCAAAATGATTTAGTTCCCTTGTGAATAAATTCATTTTCGAAACTTCATCTAACACCACACTGTTCATGACAGCGGATTTTGCATCTTTACCCCATGTAAACGGACCATGACCATGAAGTAATACGCCAGGAACGGCTAAAATGTCCAATCCACGCTCTTCAAACGTTTCGATGATTACCTTCCCAGTCTCCACTTCGTACCCACGATCAATTTCCTCTTGTGTTAGATAGCGCGCACAAGGGACCGATCCGTAAAATGTATCTGCATGAGTGGTTCCCATCGCTGGAACATCAAGGCCTGCTTGAGCCCATATTGTCGCCCAAGTTGAATGAGTATGAACAATGCCGCCGATTTCTTTGTAATGCTTATAAAGTACTGCGTGAGTCGCTGTATCTGATGAAGGCCTCAGCTCTCCCTCAACAACATTGCCATCTAAATCGACAACTACCATATCACTGGGTTTCATTGTTTCGTAATCAACACCACTAGGTTTGATAACGAATAAACCACTTTCACGGTCAATGGCACTTGCATTTCCCCATGTATACTTCACGAGACCATATTTAGGCAAGTCTAAATTTGCTTGATATACCTCTTCTTTCAGTTGTTCTAACACGTTATCTCCTCCAAATTTCCAACTCATAACATCAAATGGTCAACAGCTGCCTGCTCAATTACTAAACCCTTCCTGTATCTTTCAATAAATGTTTCATATCCTTCAATATCTACTTGGTCAGGGTAAATTTCTTGCCCATCTATATCTTTGAATACTTTTTGGTCGAGGAAGTCTTCTAAACTTTCTTTTTGATCTTTATTCAGCATGTAAGAGGCAAGAATCGCCATTCCCCACGCTCCACCCTCTCCTGCTGTTGACATTACCGATACTGGCGTATTCATTGCAGCGGCAACGATTTTCTGTACAACAAGGGGGGTTTTAAATAAACCACCGTGAGCCAAAATACGATCAATCGCAACATTCTCTTCCTTTGTCAAAATACCCATACCGATATTTAAAGCACCGAAAGCAGTAAAAAGGTGAGTCCGCATGAAGTTCGCTAAATTGAAACGACTCTCAGGCGAGCGTACAAATAGTGGTCGCCCTTTTTCAAATCCTGTAATATTTTCACCTGAGAAATAACCATAGCTAAGCAAACCACCACCATCTGGATCCGCTTCCAAAGCCTTGTTCAACATTACTTCAAATAATTTATTTGTCTCAACCTTTTGTCCCATTGCCTCGGAAAATTCACGGAACAATCCAAGCCATGCATTGAGGTCACTTGAACAGTTATTCGCGTGAACCATCCCTACTGGACTTCCATTTGGTGTGGTAACCATATCAATTTCTGGATACACTTTTGAAAGCTCTTTCTCGAGTACAATCATGGCAAAAACGGAAGTTCCTACTGAGACGTTGCCGGTACGTTTTCGCACACTATTCGTAGCAACCATTCCCGTTCCAGCATCGCCTTCTGGTGGGCAAATCGGAATGCCTGGTTGTAAATTCCCGGACCTATCCAGGATTTTCGCCCCCACTTCGGTTAATTCACCCGCTCGCTCTCCTGACAAGTAAATTTTAGGAAGGATCTCTTTTAGCATCCAAGGATACCCTTTTGAAGCAATCAAATCATCAAACCGCTTGATCATTGATTCATTGTAATCATGCGTTGATTCATCAACTGGGAACATCCCTGAAGCATCTCCAATGCCAATTGCTTTATTACCAGTCAATAACCAGTGAATGTATCCAGCCAAAGTCGTAATACAATCAATACGAGGCAAATGCTTCTCTTCATTTAATATTGCCTGATAAAGGTGGGCAATACTCCATCGTTCAGGGATATTGAATTGTAATTGATCAGTTAATTCCTTTGCTGCAACACCAGTTGTTGAGTTACGCCAAGTTCGAAACGGAACAAGTAGCTCCCCTGTATGGTCAAAAGCCATATAACCATGCATCATTGCAGAGAATCCAATAGATCCAATTTTCCGAATTGTTATGCCGTAATTTCGTTCAACTTCTTGCTTCATTTCACTATAAGCTGTTTGCAGACCGGTGATTATATCCACTAAATTGTACGTCCAAAATCCATCTTCCAGAAGATTTTCCCACTCATAACTTCCAGATGCGATTGTTTCATAACGTTTATCTATCAACACCGCTTTTATACGTGTTGAGCCAAATTCGATTCCAAGTGAAGTATCACCCTCATTAATCGCTTGTATAATTTCTAATCGATTCGATTGCACGTTAATCCCCCTTTCGATAGCGCTTTCAATATACAGGAGGCGCTCGAATTCATTTATGAATACATTATATTTTTTGTACGTACATTTGTCAATAATCAATATTATTTATACTTATATCTTTTAAGCAACATCTTTCTCACTCTCCTAAAAAGGTAGTTAATTAGGAATAAGAAAATCGAATAACGTGAAATGATAGGGTAAAAAGCGGGTATTCATATCTATGCCTAAAACATAAACAAAACTGAGGTGATTTATTTTAATTCACTCAGTATTATGTTAAAATATGTACGTATAACTTTTAAGAGATAAACAAATAAGAATGCTGACAAATTCGAAAGAAGTGAGATTTAATGAAACCAAAGTATCAAATAATCGTCGATGATTTAAAAAATAAAATCCTTACAGGTGATTATAGTATAGGGGAACAAATTCCTACTGAGTCTGTTATGCAAGATATGTACAACGTCAGCCGACACACTGTAAGAAAGTCCATTTTAGAATTAGCAAACGAGGGATTCTTAAGAAGTGAAAAAGGTTCTGGGACATATGTAAGTAATCAATATCAATTAAAATCTGGTGGGAATTTCAAATATAAAACGATCGGTGTCATCACGACCTACATTTCAGATTACATTTTCCCTTCCATAATCCGCGGAATCGAAAAAAGATTAAATGAAAATAACTATTCCTTACTATTGGCCAGTACAAATAATGACGTCGAACAAGAAAAAAAAGCCTTGGAAATGATGTTATCCTTTGGCGTAGATGGTTTGATTGTTGAACCTACAAAAAGCAATCTATACAATCCCAACATTGCTTACTACCTAACATTCAAGGAACAAGAGGTACCATTCATCATGATTAACGCTTATTATGAAGAATTAGAAGTTCCTTTCTTTTGCCTAGATGATGTGCAATCAAGCTATCTCGCTACGAAAGAACTAATTTCCAATGGCCACACCCAAATTGGGTTCATTTCGAAAATGGATGATTTACAAGGAAAGTACCGAATGAAGGGATATATAAAAGCACTTGGAGAAGCAAAATTACGCTTTCAACCAGAACAATTGCTTTCATACACTACAGAAACGAAACTAGACTTACACAAGAACTTGAAAGGGTTCTTAAACGAAAATAGAGACGTGTTGACTGCCATTGTTTGCTATAACGACGAGGTAGGGTTAGAAGTAGTAAATGTATGCAGACAACTTAATATTTCCATTCCGGAACAATTATCAATTATTGGCCAAGACAATTCTTATATTGCGAAAAATGCTAATATCAAACTAACAACATTAACACATCCTCAAGAACAAATGGGTCATGATGCAGCTGATTGGTTAATCAAGAAATTACAAGGAAAGAAGGACTTACCAAACGAAAACTATTACCAACCAGTCTTAATTGAAGGGGAAACTGTAAAAAAGTTAGATATATAATAACACTAATTTGATGTAAATGATTGACTGCCTTCACACAGGCATCGATTATACCTATGTGAAGGCAGTCCATTTTGTTCCATTCTTCCTCATTCCATTCTCATATACAAAGTATTGATCATACACCAACGCCTATTTACATGATTATTGTTTATGATATTACTTTTCCTTTGAGAAATATCTAAGTTAAGCTGAATATTAGGTTTGTATAACCCTATATTATTTACAATCCCCCTAATTCGGAACTATTTTTGCAATCCGATTTCATTATACCCTTCAAATGTCAGAATAAATAAAGGATATTGACAGTACGTACTTTCTATAATAAAATTTTATTTGTTAACCAATTATATAAAATAGTTTACATTAAGGGGGAAACGCTTTGAATACCAATCATGAAAAATTAAGAATGATGATAATCACCGCTTTATTTGCAGCTATAATCGGCATCCTAGCTCAAATTACCATTCCACTTCCGCTTGTCCCGATTACGGGACAAACATTAGCAATCGGACTTGCCGCTACCATTCTTGGTTCTCGTTATGGCACTTACTCTGTAATTTTGTACTTGTTCATTGGAGCTTCCGGCATCCCTGTATTTGCAGAAATGTCTGGGGGGCTTGCAAAGATTTTCGGTCCCACAGGTGGTTATTTATTATCTTATATTCCTACAGTCTTCATTACTGGCTTGATATTAGAAAAAACTCGTTTCACCCTACCATTTGCTATCATAGCAAATCTAATTGGTATGATGATTACTTTGATCATCGGAACTATATGGTTGAAATATATGGCTTCGTTAACTTGGACAGCTGCCCTTGCTAGCGGGTTCGCACCATTTGTAATCGTAGGGATTCTTAAGGCCCTACTTGCCTCCTGGTTGGGTGTTTCCATTCGAGCAAGGCTTACTTCGGCGAAAATGCTTCCAAAGAAAAACATTTCCATATCTTAATATTTAAAAAAGACAGGGAGGATACCGTTTGGTTGGTATTCTCCCTATCTTTTTTGTTAATTAAGGGTAGTGATATTTTGTATATATAATACAATTAGAAATAAAAAAAGACTCTTTTCTGAAAAAAGAATCTTTTTTTATATGTATTTATTACGGTCCTATCCCCATAAGTCCGAATTTAAATAACATAGTAATAGTATGATAAACCCCTTTGTTTACCCCCATTATTTTACTACAACTTTCTAGGTTTGGCAACTCGAGAAGCAAAATATCAGGGAGGGATTACCAACCAAAATTATTTATTAACTACTTTATATACCTTCGTTTTTCCATCACTATAGGTTACTTCCAATTCGAACTCCTGATAACCGTCTTTTAAGTCAAATGCCTTGGTCACCTCTTTTATGACCTCGTCATCCTTCGAATCTTGTGTGAACTCAAGCTTTTCTAAGATTGGTGTCAATTCTTCCATGGCTTCATCACCTTGAACTTCATGTTTATTAAGTTCATCTTCAATAGAAGCCTCGGTTTTCGCTCCCATGGTATCATATTCCGCTTCATAATCATTATTATTTCCTTTGTAGTCTACCTCTAGTTTAAACGCTTTGAAAGTAAATGGTAGTTTTTCATTAACGTCTGTCCCTTTTTCAGGATTAGTCTCCGTTTGATTTTCATTTTCTTCAACCGGCGGATTCTTTACTTCGTCATCATCTCCACAGCCAGTCAATACAATCATGGCAGCAAATGGAATGGATAGTACTTTTAATGATCTTTTCATGGAAATTCCTCCTTTGGTTCTTACCTTATCTATTACCTAAAAGACAACTTTTAAAACACGGATATTTCCACAAAAAAAATCCCTCCATTTAAAGAGGGATGATATAGAGTAACACTACGAAAAAATGTGCCACAGAACCTGCAAGCACGAAAAGGTGCCATACGGCATGATGAAACGGAAATCCACGCCAGACATAAAAGATGGCTCCGAAAGTATAAAGTAACCCCCCGGCTATAAGTAACTGAATCCCCGGTTCTGGCATGGAGGCAGTTAACGGCCCCCATACAAGGACAATCATCCATCCCATAGCGATATATAGGATTGTGGATAGATAAAGAAACTTCTTAACGTAGAATGCCTTGAAAATGACCCCTATAACTGCTACTCCCCATACAACCGCTAATAGTGTCCATCCTAATGTCCCTTGTATGACGAGAACCATGATTGGTGTGTATGTTCCGGCAATGAAAATATAGATGGCTGAATGGTCAAAAATCTCAAACAGGTCCTTCGCTTTTCCTTCAGGAAAGCTATGTACTAATGTAGAAGCTAGGTATAAAAGGAGCATGGAAATTCCATATATTATCGAAATTAGCATCAACGAAGCAGATCCTTGCTTAGCAGAGAAGACGATTAACAATACAAGAGCAGCAATACTCATTAAAACACCAATTCCATGTGTGATTGCATTGAATACTTCTTCTTTTTTTGTATAAATATGTGTATTAGCCATATTACAACTCCTTAAGAAATGAACCATTTTTAAATTTCTTATCAATTATAACTTAGTCTTGCACAGCATTAAAGAAGGTTTTTCTCACTTGCCCCTTTACATTTAGAAATCTCAAAAAGCCTGACCGTCTTTTTGACGGCCAGGCCTAAACAATCAAATGGCAAAGTGGTGGCCACCGATAATTTTAATTACTTCTAATTTTTTCATCCATACACTGTCGGATATACTTGGATTCCAAAAGTACAGAGCATCATTCGTATAGCCATGTATCGCTATCGCTTCGTTTACAGCTCGGACTGCATCTTTTCCTGCTGCTTTGTTAATGCTACCATCACCGACAGGGGAGAATTGATTCTTTTGATAAATCACTTCTCGTACCGTTTCAGGAAATTCATTACTGTCAAGACGATTTAACACGACTCCTGCAACTTCTACCTTGCCACGATATGGTTCACCTTTTGCTTCCGCATGAACCAGTCTGGCTAATAGTTCTTTATCGGTTTCGTTCATGTATTGTGGGATAATTAACGTTTTGCCAACTTCAGCAACATTATTCTTGTTATTATTGGCCTCTTTTAACGTTTGAATTGGAACACCATGCTGCTTAGCGATATCCCATATCGATTCGCCTTGCTCAATGACATGTTTTTTAGCACCATTCGAAGCTTTACTTGTCGTTCCCCAAGGAAATGCTATGCCAAGTATAATGACGCTTAGAGTTATTATCATCGGTGACAATACTGATAATTTCATCCTTTACCTCCTCGTTAAGCACTTACCTAGAATAACAAAATCAAAATCAAAAAACAGCGCCAAATTATTCCCAAGGAAATCCAGAGATATTTTTACATTTTTTCAGTAGGACCTTCATAAAAAATAAATTAGTTCAGACAAATCATAGATTTTTGACTTCCCACTCTTCACGAAGCATCCCCATTCTGATGGAATCGTAATATATACCCTTATGAAAAATGCACTTCCTCATTCTTCCTTCGAGCTGCATGCCCACTTTTTTAGCGACTGCCATCATTCGCTCGTTCCCCGACCATGTCGTCAGTCCAACCCTTTCTATTTCTAAATGTTGAAATAGATAAGGAATAAACAGGTTAATGGCTTCCGTTCCATAGCCCCCGTTCCAATAATTAGGTTCATATATGGTTATACCTATTTCCAGCCACCTGGCTGCTACATGTTCCCAGTAATATACAATCGCACCGATTATTTGATGGTCCTTTTCTATTATTAATTCAGAGAAGACTCCTAATTTCTCATCGTATCTCCGTATTTTCACCTCATTGGTAATATATGTAGGGAAGTCCATAATTTCGTTAAGCATATATGGTGTATCCCATTCTCTCCAGATTGGTTTTTCTTCCCCGTACTTTAAACTCCATAGGGTTTTTAAATCTTCCTGCTGAACATTCCTTAATCGTACCTTTTCACCTTCAATTAAAATATCTCTCAATTACCTTCCCCCTGAATATTCTAATCTTTATCAGCTATCAATTTAATAAAGTACTGACGATCTCTAGGACCATCGAATTCACAGAAATACACTCCCTGCCATCTTCCCAGAACCAAGCTTCCTTTATGGATCAGGATTTGTTGGGAAGATCCAACTGTGCTGGATTTCAAATGAGCAGCTGTATTTCCTTCCATATGCATATCAAGCGTATGATTCCAAGGGAAGAGCTCGTCCAATCTCCTAAGAATATCCTTTTTGACATCCGGATCTGCATTTTCGTTAATCGTGATCCCTGCAGTAGTATGTGGACAATAAACAAGGGCTATCCCTTCTTGTATTCCCGTTTCCAATATATATTTCTGCACTTCTGTTGTTATATCTATCATATCATCTCTTTTTGTCGTTTTTACTGTACTTTTCTTCATCAAGGGCATTCCACTCCTTTTTTCCTTTTTATATTCTTCTACCCAATAAGATACACAAACATGCTTTATTCCACTGATTTTAAATTCCCTTTATGCAATTAAAGTACGTGGGTGGGTAATATAAAAAGCGGATTCAATAATTATCGAATCCGCTTTAATGCGTAAGATCTTAATTGAGTTTCTTTTTCCACAATCCTAATATCACGGCACTGATGAGGGAGCCTATTATAATGGCCAATAAATAAAGGAATGGGTGATTAACTAAAGGAATTACGAACACTCCCCCATGCGGCGCAGGTAACGTGACATTAAACGCCATCGTTAATGCACCAGCAGAGGCTGCACCGATTACACTGCTAATAATGACCCTGAGTGGATCAGCTGCGGCAAAGGGAATCGCACCTTCCGTTATGAAAAAAGCTCCCATAAAGTAATTCGTAAACCCGGATTTTCTTTCCGTATCGGTAAATTTACGTTTAAAGAATGTCGTCGCGAATGCAATCGCCAGAGGTGGAACCATTCCACCTGCCATAACCGCGGCATGGGGCCCAAAACTCTGTGCTTCGATAGCCGCAATTCCGAAAGTGAATGCAGCTTTATTGATTGGCCCACCCATATCTACGGCCATCATTCCGGCAAGTATCACCCCTAAAAGAATGGCATTTGTACCTGATAAGCCCTGAAGCCAATTCGACAACCCTTGATTGATTGCAGTAACTGGTTCATTGATCACGAACAACATGATTAAACCTGTAATTAACATGCCGAACAACGGATAAAGCAATACCGGTTTAATTCCCTCTAAAGCTTGTGGTAGCTTAGAGAATACTTTCTTCAATCCAAGAACAACATAACCGGCAAGGAAACCTGCAATCAGGCCACCAATGAAACCAGCATTGGACTGTGCGGCCAAAAGCCCACCGACCATACCTGGAGCAAAGCCGGGGCGATCAGCAATACTTGAAGCAATGAACCCTGCCAAGACTGGGACGAGGAAGAAAAAGGCTCCACTAGTCCCTCCACCAATATCACTTAACGCTTTGGCAATGGGGTTATATTCAGGTTTTGTAGGATCGGATGCCTCTATTCCAAAAAAGAAAGATAGTGCGATTAAAATTCCACCACCAACAACAAAGGGGAGCATATTACTTACACCGTTCATCAGGTGCTTATAAATATCAAGCCTCCCTTTTGGTGAGGTTTCTTCTGATTTACTATCTACTTTAGAGCCTTTGTAAATGGGTGCATCCTGATTGGCTGCCCGTCTAAGAAGCTCATCTGGCTTCCTAAGCCCTTGGGCAACGGGGACGATGAGAACCCGCTTACCATCAAATCGATCCATCTCGACTTTTTTATCCGCCGCAACAATGATGGCATCCGCCTCGGCAATTTCCGCTGCAGTCAACCCGTTCTTTATTCCTGTCGATCCATTCGTTTCCACTTTGAAATCAAGACCCATTTCCTTTGCCTTAGCCTTTAAGGCATCCGCTGCCATATATGTGTGAGCGATTCCAGTTGGGCATGCTGTAACGGCCAATATTTTTGCAACACCACTTGTTCTCATTGTCTGTTCTTCATTTTCTTCTCTTTCTTCCTGATCTGCTTCCTGTTCTTTTTGGTTGATAATTTCAAGCACTTCTTCATCGGACGTCGTAGAAATTAATCGTGACCTGAAATTTGCGTCCATTAATAATGAAGACAGTCGAGAAAGTGTTTCTAGGTGATCAGTATTCGCCCCTTCACTGGCTGCAATCATAAAAAATAAATGGGCCGGCTGGCCATCAAGCGATTCATAATCAATCCCCGAAACCGATTTACCGAAACAAATGGCCGGTGTTTTGACTGCACTGGTTTTTGCATGTGGGATGGCTATACCCTCACCTATGCCCGTGGTACTTTGTTCTTCACGTTTCACAATGGCGGACTTGAAACCAGCTTCATCATTTAAACGACCTGATTGAGCTAACTTCCCGGCTAGTTCGTCAATAACAGATTGCTTTGTCTCACTCTGTAAATCAATTATGATGGTATCCAATTTTAACAAATCTGTAATTTTCATTGAGCTATCCCCCTTTAATCTCGCTGATTTCGATTTGTGGCAACAATTCTTCAATTAATTCCATCGTACATAGGTCGGATGAAAACGCTGTCGCACTGCCTGCGGCCACACTATAACGAAAAGCGGTAAATACGCTCTCCGTTTTTTCAAACATTCCGATGAATCCCGCTACCATGGAATCACCCGCACCCACTGAGTTGATGACCCTTCCCTTAGGTACATTTGCAACGTATGATTTCTCTTTAGTGCAAAGCACAGCGCCATCGCCTGCCATCGATACGATTACATTTTGAGCTCCGGCTTCCACAAGTTTCATACCATATTTACTTGCATCCTGGACATTTTTGATCTCTGTTGAATAAAGCTGTGCTAATTCGAGATGGTTGGGTTTGACCAGAAATGGCTGATACTGTACCACATCCAGCAGTACTTTCCCGCTCGTATCTACAACCACTTGAACACCCTTCCCCGAACACATTTTCATCATCGTTACGTATACATCTTTGGGAAGGCTTGTTGGGATGCTTCCTGATAAAACCAGAAAATCATCCGTTTGAAGATTACTAATTAAGCTAAGTAGTTGCTGATAACTTTCTTTAGGTATTTCAGGTCCTTGACTATTTATTTCCGTCTCGATATCTGTCTTTAACTTAATATTGATCCTGGTGTCCCCATTTATTTCTGTGAAATTTGTATAAACCTCTTCATTATTTAAACATGCTTTTACAAACTCACCAGTTTGTCCACCTATAAAGCCTAAAACAGTCGTATCGTTTCCTATCCTTTTCAATACCCTCGAAACGTTAATTCCTTTACCTCCAGGATATTTCTTATCCAAACTTGTTCTATTCACCGACCCGATCTGGAAATTCTCCACCTCAACCAGGTAATCTATGGACGGATTAAGTGTTACTGTATAAATCATTAAATCGTCACGACCTTTATTTTGGAATTTTTTAAGAGCTGTTCAACAGCTTCCTCGTTATTATTGTCCGTGAGCAAAATGGTTCCGCTTACATCGGCGACTTTAGCAAAAGTGACTTCATTCAATTTTGAACTATCGGCAAGCACATAGCTTTCACTGGATAAACTTATTGCCATTTTCTTCAAAAGCGCTTCTTCAGGATCTGGAGTTGTCAAACCTAATTCAGGATGAATACCATTCATCCCCAAAAAGCACTTATCGAATCGGTAATTACTTAAAAACTGAACCGCTTTACTGCCAACAACCGCATTCGTGGAAAATTTAATGGACCCACCTACTATTAAGGTGTTTATTTCTAGTTCGATCAATTTTTGAATATGCATGAGGCCATTCGTTAAAACGGTTACATTCTTATCCTTTAAGTAAGGAATCATTTCAAAGGTGGTTGTACCTGCATCTAGATAAATACAGTCATCATTTTCAATAAAAGATGAAGCCAACCTTGCTATGAGTTTTTTTTCAGATATTGCTTTATTTTTCTTTTCCATAATTGTGGGTTCCATGCCTTTTCTTTGAAGCAAAGAAGCACCACCATGAACACGTTTTAAATAGTTTAATTCCTCAAGTTGAACTAAATCCCGCCGAATGGTAGATTCTGAGGCTTGTATATGATCGACTAGATCCTGCAATTTTACTATCCCTTGTTGCTTAAGCAGCGAGAGGATGATTTCATGCCTTTCTGTTGTCAACAATAACCTCACCCCCAATATATTACCATTATCATATCTTGATTTGTCAGATTAATCAATCAAAATCGTTCATTTAATTTCAAAATCGTTCAACAATATTTAAAAACAGTCATTTTTTTAACAAATGGATGGTTTATACGGATAGTTAAAAGTTATGAGTCAAGTGAGAAGGTATTCGGATCCTTCTTTTTAACAAAAAGAAACCTCCGTCCTGATGAACTGTGCCCTATAAAATGGACAGTCTAAAAAAAGACCTATAGTTTAAACAGCTAAAAGATGGCTCCCGTATTGTGCGGGAGTCATTCTATTT
>NZ_JBIWCW010000011.1:0-94791 GCF_044761665.1 Peribacillus sp. NPDC097295 | reverse complement strand
AAAACTACGTCAGACTTAAACTGAACCGCCGTATACCGAACGGTACGTACGGTGGTGTGAGAGGTCGGAGGCTAGGCGCCTCCTCCTACTCGATTATTCTCTATCATATTGCTTGAAAAGTATATGATCTTTATTTTAGGCTGTTTTCGTAAATATTGTTGCTATTACATAATGGATCAAAAAAACTTGCAATAGAAATTTGCGAGTTTTCTTTATTATATAAGGATCTGCTTATTCCGCTAAACCAGCTAATAGCTTGTCAATATTTTTCTCTTAAACAATAAATTTTATATGCTATACTGTTTGTTGGCATACCAAATAACCCTCCAGATATCTTATGGAAGGTTTTTCTTAATGTCGTTAAAAGCTCTTTTTAAGCTATATCTAGGAAATGTTATTTCCTCTTTAGTAAAACATAAATCCAGTGAAGAAGCTTATTTATACAAGCGACAATTGCAACATTCGAAGGCTTTCCTTCTACTCGTTTCTTGTCGTAGAACTCTTTGAACTTTTTATTTCTTGAACTTCTTATTCCACATAAAACAGCTAGATATAAGCTGTGCCTTAGTCTGCTGGAACCTCGTTTAGTTATACGATTCGTCGTCGCTGTAAATTTCCCAGAGGAATGCACACTGGGATCAATTCCAGCGTAGGCCACTAGTTTCTTACGGTGATTAAACCGATCAATCTCACTCACCGATTTCGGAAATAATCGTGGCAGCGATTTTTTCTCCGATTCCAGGGATGGTTTGGATAATCTTATATTCTTCTATACCATTTGCCAGGGATACCATTTGGCTCTCCAATTCCGAAAGGTGTCCTTGGTAATGAAATAGGATGTCTATATACATATGAAGATTGATGAGATGACTTTGATACATCACCCTTTGAAAAGGATTTTGAGAAGCTGAATGGTTCAATTTCCTTGCTTTTTCTCTTGCCCAGAGAATAGAACGAGTTGGACAATAACCTTTTATTCGTTCTGCCAGTTCCTCCTCTTCAGTCTCTAGAATCTTCTCCGAAGTTGGATATTCTCTTAATATCGATAAAGACACTTTCGAAAAAAGATCTCCAAATACCTTTCGGTATTCAGGAAAAGTCTGATCTAAAATCGTATGAAATTGCAGTTTTGCTTCCACATACATATTCGTCATAATCTCCTGTTGTCTAGATAGATTACGAAGGTTCAACAACTGGATTCCCCTCAATTTATAAGGTTTAAAGTCCTCTTTGTAATAAAGGACACATAACTGATAAGCATCAAATGCATCTGTTTTTACCTTTCTTAAACTGGATTTCTTTGCTTGATGAGAAATGATTGGATTCAACAAAATATAAAGTAAATCGTTTTCTTCTAAGCATTGAATAATGGGAGTATGATAATGCCCCGTTGCTTCCATTATTACCACTGGCATCTGGCCTGCAATTGATTTAATTTCCCCTAAGAAACTTACAAACCTATCTAATTCTTCACGAGTATGCTTAATTGAAAAATTCTTTCCATAGGGCTTTCCTTTATCTAAAAAAGCCTGAATTTCACTTTCTCCTTTAGCTATATCTATACCCACCACTGGGTTCATTCTTTCTCCTCCTCTTGCGTATTCACCAGTAACCCCTATTTCCTCCAAGTAGTATTATAGCTTCGCTTGTTATACGAGATCTAAGTCCCAACCAGCCTCAAACATATTTCTACAAGTAGGGGGCGAACAGTTTAGCTGACGAGATCTAAGTCCCACACACCCGTACGTTCTACCCTAGCTACTGAAATAATAGGTCCTATAAAAAAAGAGCAACCAGTAAAAACTGGTTAACTCTATAATACGAAATCACCCGTTAGTATAAGTAGATCTCTTCACACACTATTAATATACTTTATTGTAGAAAGGATTTTATGTAACTGATTGCTCGAATATCGGTCAAATGGGCGTAGTGACCACCATTTAGTTCTTTAATGATAATATTAGATTTTCTAATTCGATTAACTTGACGATGTATTTTATTTTGAAGTTTTAGAGGTTTGTTATAACGATTCCCATAAAGGACGAGGCAGGGCACTTTAACCTGACTTAGCATTCTTGGCATATTGCAACGATATAGTGCCAAAAGAAGACTAATACCTCTTAATGTAGTTTCTTGCTGATTTTCAATTGCTTTTCTTACAAATTCAGTGTCTACAAGTTCCAAATTTTTGATCAACGTATTAATTTCTTCCTCGGTTTTTTGTTTTGAGATTTTATCTGTATTTTGTTCTTTTTCTTCAACTAGAAATTTTTGTCCCAAAATTCTATGTAAAATACTAATTCCAGGGAGAAAATACCCAACTGACCCAAACATCTGAACAGGAAATCGTTCAATTTTAGCAAAGCCAATATCAAGTAAAATCAGTTTATTTACCTTTTCGGGATAAAAATAGGCAAAGGATAATCCAATACCTCCTCCTAAAGAGTGACCAATTATTGTGATTTTATCTATTTGTTTTTCTTCCAAGTAATCATTTAACCATTTTGCTGCATCACTCATTTTTACTACTCCATCAAGCCCTTCGCTTCTACCGATTCCAGGCAAATCCAACAAATGAATATTGAATTTTTCAACTAATGATTCTGCGATAGGCATTCCAAAATCCCCTGCCCATCCAGTTCCAGGTAAGAAAACTGCTGTTTCATTACCCTTACCCAATACTTCTACAAAATGCTTCACTAACTGCCCCCCTATTTTCGATTTTACCAAATGAAAAAGAACTTTTTAGACATATAGGAAATTGCCGATAACTTATATGCATACAGAGAATCTTATTACACTACCCTGCTTTCGTTAGTTGAACAAAATTATTTTTATTATCCTAATTTTAACATAATTCTCCTAACATATTTGCTTATTGGTCGGCTTATTTCAAAATTTTGGCACGCCAAAGAAGCCATTTGAACAGATTTTTTTTATGCTGACCTTAACATCTCAACTGTAGAATGTTTTGAGTTCCGGCAAGAACCTAAGAGTAGCTGTTTTACCCGTTCAGATTTAGCTATAGATTTTGATTGGTTAATATATTTGTACCAGAAAAGATAGTTATCCAAGTACTTGGTGACCACACCTTGAAACCTTTGCATAAATTTCTTGAGTTGAGTGTGATAGGCGTTGACGTGTTGGATATGGTAAATTGACTTCTTGACGTATAATCCCTTTCGAATATTAACTATTTCGTGCTTTAGCCCTTTTTCTGCTGCAAACTTCTTATAATTAGTTGCGTTATCCGAACATAACAAAGCGTTATTATCTATAAATTGACCCAATACACGGTTTATCTCGGTACTTTTAATTCTTCCTGTGCCGGCCATTTCCGTAATTACTTGTCCATTTCGGTCCTGGGCTACAAGCACGCATATCTGTTCATTAGAAATAACCCTTTTTGTAGCTACTCCACCTCGTTTGCGGGCTTTCCGATGGGAAATGTCTTTTTTTCCTTTGTGACTCTCTAAAAAGTAAGTTTCATCACTCTCGACAATTCCCTTTAATGTGCTGTTGCCCAACGACCTAAGAGCATTAAGAATTTTATGCCGCCAATAGAAAGCTGTAGAGATATGAATATTTAATTCAACAGTGATTTTAGGCAATGTATAGCCCTCAACCATCATCTTAAAATATTTCATCCACTTACTTGGATAATGAGTACCAGATAGGGGAGTGTTAGTCATATCATTGAACGTTTTTCCGCAATCTTTACAGAGGTATCGTTGCCTTCCTCGATATTTTCCGTTCCTCTTAACTGAGACACTTCCACAATGTAAACAAGCAAGGCCTTCGTGAAATCGACTTTCACGGATATCTTTAAATATTTTTGCTATGTCTCCTTGATCTGCGGGAAACAATAGAAACTTAATCGCATTATATAACTTAAATTGTTCTGATTTAGATAATTCCGAGAATCCTTGAAATAAACTTTCCCACATTTTTACCGCCTCCTAGAACGCAATTATAGCAAGGTCCTATTATTATCGGTAAAAAAACAACATTCTATGGGAAAACAGCTTTATTTTAAGAAGTGAATGGTATCCACTAATTGCCAAAGGCTACTTTGACTAGTAGGATATACGTAAGTTCGTGGAAGCTAGGAGGATGAGCGAGGATGAAAGACTATATAAAGGATAGTAAGTTTTTAAATGAACATGCGATTGAATTTGGAAATGAAAGGATTGAAGCAATCCTTATTCCGGCTTTAGGCAGTAATCTTCTATCGTTGAAATCCAAGAAAAAAGGAATAGAGTTATTGAGGACCCCCAAGACTTTGGCTGATTACAATAAAGCACCTATTTTATACGGCATGCCAATCCTGTTTCCACCTAATCGTATAGAAGATGGGATATTTACATATAAAGAGACAACTTATACATTTCCGATAAATGAAGGGGAGAAACACAATCACATACACGGTTTTTTACATGATAAACCCTGGAAGGTCCTTAGAAAAGAGGTGAGTGAGGAAGGAATTTTTATCATTACGGAGTTTTTGAGTAGTGATTTTCCTTTCTTATATAAGTACTTCCCTCGGGACTTCAAAGTGAATATGACGTATTCCTTACTAGAAGAGGCATTGGATATCAAAATGGAAATCCACAATCTGGGCCGTGAGTCGTTTCCATGGGGTGCTGGGTATCATACAATCTTCAATTTTCCGCTTGTACCAGAAAGTAATTATTCGGATTGCCAGATTGATTTGCCAGTAAATACACAGTGGGAGTTGAATGAGAGGTCATTGCCGACTGGGAAATTCACTAGGATGGATATGGGTGAAATTCAAAAGAGACTGGTGGGAGAGGGGCGGAAATATGATAATATTTTTAGCCATGACGCGGAAATAAAACCTATAAATGAAGCAATCCTAACCGATTCAAAAGCAGGTATGCAAGTTCGCTACCAAGCAGATCAACATTTTAAATATTGGGTATTATTCAATAAGGCAGGTTTCTTGTGTCCTGAACCATACACATGGTTGACGAATGCCCCCAATTTAGATATACCAACTGAAATAACAGGAGTACAAGAGCTGCAACCGGGTGAAACCATACAATTGAACACAAAACTACTGTTAAAAGAAATATAGAAAAAGACCCTGGCATATTCAAATGCCAGGGCTAGACTGTAGACAAACTCGATGAAAAATGTTTTTGTCAATTAGAACGTTGATTTCCACTTCAGGCACTCGCTTTCCGCGGGCGGTCGGGGTGCACTTCACGCCTGCGGTGTCTTCCCTAGACGAACATTTCCCGCAGGAGTCTCGTACCTTCCGTTCCAATCAACTTTGCGTTATCATTAAGTAAACTTATGCCAGGGCCTTTTGTTGTTAAGCTCGCTTACGCATCCACAGTGGGTATAGAACGAAGCCAAGAAGGTATAAATAAATCCCCAACATGAAGGTCCTCATGTCGGCTGTGCCTGTCTTAATGACCCATATGGAGTATATCAATGCCAGGGCGGTAATTATCCCGTCACGAGTCCTGGAACCTTTCAGGATATCGTATGTCTCACCAGTTAAGACTAATTTCAACTGATAAAGAGTGGATACGAGATAGGGAACCAAATAGGCAAGAGTTGCCACGATCATGGAAAATTGATACGCAACTAAGATTGTGCCGGAAATAGTGGAAAACAAGAAAAGTTGAGTCATCAAATTCGTTACCGTCATGGAACGTACCGGTGTTCCATTTTTATTCGCTTTCGCAAAGTATGCTGGGAAAATATCTGATTTCGCTGCCTGATATGGAACTTCCGAAGCGACGACGACCCATCCAATCGTCGAACCTAATAAGCAAATGACAGCAAGCGCCCCCATTAGATATGGACCGCTGGAGCCTGCTACGGATTGTAAAGCATCAACCAGTGGCTTTTGGGATGTTCTCAATTCCTCTTGAGATAAAGCCCCCATCGTTAAGATGGTGATCCCGATATAAATGGCAACAGCGATGAGCAAGCCAATGATGGTTGCTTTTTTTACATCATTTTGTGATTTTGCACGATTGGAAAGCATAACGGCAGCCTCGATACCAATGAAGGCCCATAATGTAGAAATCGCTGCATTATTGATTTGAGAGCCTAAAGAGAACGATGTTCCCGCTTCATTATAAAATTCCGCACCGTCTCCTAGGTTAGAAGAATCGAAGATGAAAATGGTCACGATAATGAAGAATAAGAACCCAATCACTTTTGTGATCGTTGCTACAAGATTTAGCTTGCCTGCGCTATTGAAACTTCTGACTAAAATAAAATGAATGCCCCAAAGTGCCAAACTACAAACTCCAAATGTTAATGCTTTACCGAGTTCGAGGTCGAATGATCCTGCTTTAAAGAGAACTTTCGAACTGTGCATGATGGGGAAAAACGTCGATAAATATCCTGCAAACGATATGATGACTGAAGCTGTGGCGGCCCAGTTTGCAGCCCAATAACCCCAAGCCATGCTGTATCCTGCAAATCTTCCTTTTACAGGAGATTTGAATAAAGACTGTGCATAGCTTTGCGGTCCAGCTTTCAAATCCGGCTTTCTCACAGCCAAGTTACCGAAAACGAGTGCAATTAAAAATACCCCTAATCCTGTGACGATCCACGCCATTGTGGCCCCTAATGGACTTGAAACCTGTGCCAATTGGGCGGGAAGCATGAAGATGCCACCGCCCACCATATTACCAACTACGAATGTGGTCAGGATCAGCAATCCCCATTTATTATTTTTCATATTTATAATCGAACCTTTCTATAGGACAATGATTGTAAAATTCACGAAAAAACTTATTCTAAAATAGTATATCTCAAACGGTTTAGTTTGGTAAAGTGCTAAATACTATAAGGAAGTATACAAATTAGTCAGAAAATTATAAAACCATGTTGACAAATGATAAAAGCTGAATTATATTTGTAATACCAAGTTTGTAGGTAAGGATAATAAAGTTTAAATAAAGAAACGAATCGAGTTATCTACTCTAGATGAGTGAAGAGTTTTTTCATTATTCCATAGAAGAATGAATCAAATCTCAAATTGCCGATTAGTCCACTAAAGGCACCTTACCGTCTGATTTTTAGATAAAAAGGTGCCTTCATCTTTTGTAAAGGAAAGAAGACCACCAGTATAGTTCCTGAAGAAATATTTAAGGCATCATTTTTGTACGATCTTCCTAGTATGGGTTTTCTTCATTAACATTATTTCACGGAGGCTAATATGGAAAACAAAGAGGAGTTAAAAATCAAACATATCATTTCGAGCTTGGAAGAACTGCAATATGGATCGGTTATCATAACGGTCCATGATGGGGAAATCACTCAGGTGGACACCACCGAAAAGAAACGTTTTCCATTAATGAAAGCAAGGTCCATTAAAGCTACATAATCTCTAATCACAACCGCCAAAAGGAGCCTCTTAGGGAAGGCTCTTTTTGGTTTGGGAACATTGAAAAAAGCAATATAGCACATATAGAAGATAGGACCGCTTTTACATGGTAGAATTAGTAAAGCGTTAATTTTTAGAAGGGTAGGGGAAACCATGTCTTTACAAACCATAGAAAACGATATTTTGACTTTAGCAGAATCATTCAATGGACGCATTGCTTATAAAATTGAAAATAGTGATGGCGAATCCATAGCCTATCATGAAGAAGAAACTTTCCAATCAGCAAGTTTGATCAAGATTCCAATGATCATTGAAGGATATCGTCAGAGCGAAGAAAAGAAAATCTATTTGAACCAGCCGGTAACGATTCCTCCTAATGAATTGACGGGTGGTTCAGGTGTTCTGCATGTCCTATCAAATAAGATTTTTTTAACTGTCGAAGATTTATTGTCATTGATGATTACTGTATCTGATAATACGTCCACCAATATGCTGATGACTATGCTTGGACAAGATGAAATTAATCAGTGCATTAAGGATCTTGGCTTAAAACAGACAATTCTTCAACGGAGAATGCAGGATTTCAAGGCATTAAAAGAAGGCCGGGATAATACAATATCAGCAGCAGATACGATTACTTGTCTAAAGGCGATACATACCGGGGACTTCTTAAAGAAAGAAAATCAAGAAAAAATCTTGCGGATAATGGATAATCAGCAATTAAGGGATAAACTTCCTGCCCGAATGGGAAAAGGTGTGAAAGTGGCAAGTAAAACGGGGGGAATCCGCGGTGTTGCTCATGATTGTGCAATCATTCGTTCCGAAGGAAAAACGGTTTACGCTGCAGTACTGACGGAGGAAATGAAAACGGAAGAAGAAAGTCGCCAAGTCATTAGTCAAATAGGTAAATTGATTTATGATGACATGGTGGCAAAAGCGTTAGGTTCCGATGAATAACGTAGGAAATGACCTTGCTTATTGCAGTACTTTCATTTTATTACACATCTAATTTAGACTAAAAAAATAGAGAATGGACCAAAAGAAATGGAGTGGAAAGTTGAAAAAGATAAAAAAGTTCGGTGTATTGGGCGTAGTAGTGTTGCTTGCATATTTTGGAGTCTTACATATAAAGATCATGGAAAGTAGCCATCAGCCGATCCCGGAAGATGCTGGATACCTTATCGTCCTCGGAGCAAGAGTAAAAGGGACCGTGCCATCTTTATCCTTACAATACCGGATCGATAAGGCTGCTGACTATTTAAAAGCGAATGGAAATACGGTAGCGATTGTTTCTGGCGGAAGAGGACCTGGAGAAGATATAACGGAAGCCGAAGCAATGAAACAGGGATTAATCAAACTTGGAATTGCAGAAGCAAGGATCATTTTGGAGGACCAGTCTACCTCAACAAAAGAAAATATTGCTTTCTCAAAAGGATTGATTCCGGATCCATCTTCTGTTGGATTGATTGTTTCCAATGACTTTCATCTCTATCGAGCCGTGAAAATGGCTGAAAACGAAGGCTTGGTAATGACCGGAGTTCCTGCCAAGACACCAAAGATTGCATTGGTAAAGTCGTATATCCGTGAATACCTAGCAATAACGAAATATTATTTGACCCAACTGCTTTGAGTTTTACAATATATATACGAAAAGCCCCCACATGAGAAAGTGGGGCTTTTCAACACTATTCTACTTCCACGACTATATTAGGAACTTCCCAGAATTCACTCTCTTGATAAATTTGTTCGAGAGTTTTATAAATCGGGTATCCGATACAAGAAATCTCCACTTTCTCCTCACCATCAACTTCTTCTATATCTATATCATCAACAAAACCAAGTTGGTCGTCAATTTCCATTAAATAAAAACCCAGGGCTTCATAATCGCTACTGGCAACAATCACCTTACTATCGAATCCCTTATTTGAAACTTTATAATACTTCATTATAGACCTCCTATGTTGTTTAATATGAATGGATGTAAAAGAACTATCGTATACTCTGATATACCCTTTATTAAAAATCCAAATCATATAATTGGAAAAATTATGAAGTTGAGAAAGCGGGTCTTTTTCGTAATAGTAACTGACTATCCTGAATTATATTTTTGGAATATCTGCAGTTTAGTTGCTATTTATATCGTTTCATGATATTCTAATAAAGAATTGTTTTTGGTAATGAAAGAAGGTATTAGTATCTTCTTGAAAATCAAAAATAGTAATACAATGTGTGTTATGCACTAGGAGGCAACAAAAATGGAACAAGGTACAGTTAAATGGTTTAATGCAGAAAAAGGTTTTGGATTTATCGAACGTGAAAACGGAGACGACGTATTCGTACATTTCTCAGCTATCCAAAGCGAAGGTTTCAAATCTTTAGACGAAGGTCAAAAAGTAACTTTTGACGTTGAGCAAGGTGCTCGTGGAGCTCAAGCAGCTAACGTTCAAAAAGCTTAATTTTAAAACTAAATCGTAACCTATATAAAACAGACTCCCCTAGGGAGTCTGTTTTTTGTCGTTATGTTTATACATACAAAAAAATCCCTACTCGGTTGAAGAGTAGGGAAATCACTGCATACAAAAAAGTGAAAGCTTATGCTTTCTTCAGTTCTTCTTCAAAGAAGAATGTCGTTGGATGTTCTTTAACTGTATAAGAATATCTTTTCATGTTTTTCACATATGCCCATTTGCTAATCGTTACTAATTCATCGGTCTCTTGGATTGTTACTGTTTCACCACTATTGAATTTATTGCTTTTCAATTTATGCACCTCTTTACTAATAGTATAACATATTTAACGATGAAAAATGTGTCCAAGATATTCCAAAGAGCCATTAAGTGACGAGAACCACCAAAAATGTTTACTTTATTCAGCTAGCGTAGCCAATAATGAAATTACAGGATTAAGGTGAAAGATTTACTATTATATATACAGGGTATAGGTCTCAATTAGAATATGGGAAAATAAAAAGGATTGACCTAAGGGCGAGGTCAGACTATACTTTTGATAATTATTAATATTGAATAAGCGACGAAAAGAACCCTTATTAAGCCGGTCTCCCTGTTATATAGAGAATCAGTGGTTGGTGGAAACTGATACAAAGATTTAGGTGAATTTCATTCTTGGAGCTTTTTTATACTGCGTAAGCATCAGCCAAAGTAGTGTAAAACGGATTAAACCGTTATTTTAACAAGTGGAAAACAAGAAATTGTTTTCAATTAGGGTGGTACCGCGTGAAGCCACGTCCCTATCGTTACAGATAGAGACGTGGCTTTTTTGTTCTTTATTTTTTATTTTGTAGGGAAACTTATTAAAAATGGATTGGAAGGGTTAGCATGCAATCAACAGAGCAATGGTCATCGAAGATTGGTTTTATTTTATCTGCAGCAGGATCAGCTATCGGGGTCGGTGCCATATGGAAACTTCCATATGTGACTGGGATGAGTGGGGGAGGCGCATTCTTTCTTCTGTTTATTTTATTTTCTTTGTTTATGGGTTTCCCCTTATTATTAGCGGAGTTCATCATTGGTAGAAGTACACAAAAGGAAGCCATCAGTGCTTATCGAAGTTTAGCCCCAAATAGCAATTGGCATTGGATCGGAAGGTTAGGGGTGTTCACCTGTTTTCTTCTATTATCATTCTATAGCGTGATCGGTGGCTGGATCGTTATTTATTTTGCCAAAGGTCTTTTTGGTGGAATAATCAGTGAGGGTGCTGAATATGGTGCTGTCTTTAACGAGACAATTGGTAATCCAATGTTGGCCATTGCCGCGCAATTTATCTTTTTAGCTATTACCGTTCTAGTTGTAGCAAAAGGGATTCAAAATGGAATTGAAAAGGTAAGCAAAATCTTAATGCCTGCTTTATTCCTGTTATTTATCGTGTTAATCATCCGTTCCCTTACACTCGATCATGCGATGGAAGGCGTGAAATTCTTTCTAGCCCCTGATTTCTCAAGCATGAACTCTCAAAGTGTGCTGTTTGCAATGGGACAGGCCTTTTTCTCCTTAAGCGTCGGAGTGTCGGTGATGGTCACATATAGTTCCTACCTGTCAAAGAAAGAAAGCTTGATCCAACCGGCTATTTCCATCGTTGCGATGAATTTATTGATTGCCTTATTAGCTGGACTAGCCATATTCCCGGCCGTCTTTTCCCTAGGGCTGGAACCCGCGGAAGGGCCTGGTTTATTGTTTGTGGTATTGCCTGCTGTTTTTGATCAAATCGTGTTTGGAGAAGTTTTCTTATTAGGCTTCTTGGCATTATTCTTATTTGCGACATTAACTTCGGCTTTTTCCATGTTGGAAATAATCGTAGCGGCCATCGTTAAAGGAAAAGAGGAAATGAGAACAAAATATGCCTATATCATCGGAATCTTAATCTTTGCAGTAGGTATTCCCTCTGCACTATCCTATAGTACTTTTTCCGATATTTTAATCTTCTCGAAGAACTTATTTGATTCAGCCGATTACTTAGTCAGCAATATATTAATGCCACTCGGAGTGCTTCTAATCTCTATCTTCGTTTCATATAAAATCAAGAAAAGTACGTTGAGGGAAGAATTATTACAGCACTCCCGCTTAGGGGCTACTGCCTTTAACATCTGGTTCTTTATCATGAGGTTCGTCATTCCTCTGGTCATCATCATCGTATTTCTTGATGTGACTGGGATACTTGATAGGGTAGTAGGGTTGTTTTAAGACTTTACGTACAGATTATCCAAATGCTATAAGTAAAATAAACAGCCACGTGCATCATAGCATGTGGCTGTTTATTTCTATTAAATTACACCTTCAAAACCCCTCTATATCAACACTCCACTTAAAACGCCCAATCCCCATTACGGAAGACAGGTTCTGAAGTGCCGTCAGGAAGGATGCCGTCGATGTCCATTTTATCCGAACCGATCATGAAATCGACATGGGTTAGGCTTTCGTTCAGGCCGTTTTCCGCCAGTTCTTCAGGGCTCATGTTCTTTCCACCTTCAAGACAGAATGCATAAGAGCTTCCGATGGCTAAATGATTCGATGCATTTTCATCGAATAATGTATTGAAGAATAATACGTTTGATTGGGAAATAGGGGAATTGAAAGGAACCAATGCCACTTCTCCTAGGTAATGCGAGCCTTCATCCGTATCGACCAATTGTTTCAGTATTTCTTCGCCTTGTTCAGCCTTCACTTCCGTGATCTGGCCGTCCTTGAACGTCACGGAGAAGTTATCGATGATATTGCCGCCGTAACTAAGCGGTTTTGTGCTTGAAACCGTTCCGTTTACGCCTGTTTTCAGTGGGACCGTGAACACTTCTTCCGTTGGCATGTTTGCCATGAATTCGTGTCCTTGCTCATTAATGCTGCCAGCTCCGCACCAAAGGTGTTTTTCAGGCAATTCAATGGTTAGATCGGTGCCTGGTGCCGTGTAATGCAATTTTTGGTAATGCTTTTCATTTAAGTAATCCACTTTTTCGTGGAGGGTGTCGTCGTGTTTCTTCCATGCCTCCACAGGTTCCTCTACATCAACCCGTACGGCTTTGAAGATCGCTTCCCAAAGTGTATCGACGCGTTTTTCTTCAGCTACTTCAGGGAATACTTTATCAGCCCAAGCTTGTGAAGGGACTGCGACAATGGACCAGCTCACTTTATCGGACTGCATATATTGGCGCCATTTTTTCAGGGCGGTGCCAGATGCTTTCTGGAAGTTGGCGATCCGTTCAGGTTGAACGGATTTCAAAAGATCCGGACTAGAGGAGATGACGGATAGAAAAGCAGCGCCTTTTTCAGCAAGTTCAATCGTTTCTTTTGCACGCCATTCAGGATACTCATTGAACACTTCGGAAGGGGCCATTTCGTATTTTGTACGGCCGACAATATCATCGTTCCAATTGACGATGACATTGCGGGCACCACTTTCGTATGCCTTCTTAACAATAAGGCGAACCAACTCTGCTCCTTCTAAGGTAGTGTTCAAGACGAGGGTTTGTCCTTCTTGAATATTGACGCCGACTTTAACGGCCAGTTCTGCATATTTTTCTAAATTCTTTTGAAATTCACTCATCGTTAAAAACTTCCTTTCGATTATCTACATTCATCATTGTAGCGATAGTTTCTGAAAAAAGAAACTATTTAAACATATGTATCATAAAATGTGCAGTAAAAAATTCAGGTAGCCAATTCTATAACTTGATTCTATCAAATGGGTAGAGGAAAAGACTATCAAAACGATTTGAGAATAATCGAAATAATGAAAACTATCAGAAGAAAGAGAGAGTCCCGGGAGACCCTCTCTTTCAAGCATCATTTATCTAGGTTAATCCAGACGCTTTTTACTTCTGTATAGTTATCAAGTGCATAGGAACCCATTTCCCGTCCGATTCCTGATTGCTTATACCCACCGAAAGGGGAGGCGGCATCAAATGCATTATAACAATTGACCCAAACCGTACCGGCACGTAATTTCCCAGCTACATAATGTGCATTGGCCAGGTCGCTAGTCCATAAACCGGCAGCCAACCCATATTCACTTGCGTTCGCCCGATTGATAACATCATCTAAGTCTTCGTATGGCATGGCGGCAATTACAGGACCGAAAATCTCTTCTTTGGCAATGGTCATTTCCTCTTCTACACCGGCAAATATCGTTGGTGAAACAAAGTAGCCTTCTTCACCTGGCTTGTTCCCTCCAACCAGCACTTCTGCCCCTTCATTTTTGCCTTTTTCAATATAGCCGAGAACACGTTTTTGCTGTTCTTGGGAAACGAGTGGCCCGATTTGGGTATTAGGATCCAACCCTGCTCCCTGTTTGATATTTTTAGCATGGCTTGTCATATCAGCCACGACATTATCATAGTGTTTCTTTTGTATATAGACCCGGGAGCCGGCGCAGCATACTTGTCCCTGATTAAACATGACGCCATTTAAGGCACCTGGTATGGCTTTCGAGAAGTCGGCATCTGGAAGGATGATGTTTGGAGATTTCCCTCCAAGTTCCAGTGTCACACGTTTCATGGAGTAGGAGGCAGAGCGCATGATCATTTTCCCTACTTCAGTGGACCCGGTGAAGGCAATTTTATCGACTTCGGGATGATCGACCAGCGCTTGTCCTGCTGTTTCACCAAACCCGGGGACGATATTGACGACACCATCAGGGAATCCTGCTTCGGCAATTAGTTCGGCCAAATAAAGAGCAGATAATGGTGTTTGTTCCGCGGGTTTCAGTACGACTGTACAGCCAGTCGCAAGAGCGGCTCCTAGCTTCCACATCGCCATAAGAAGAGGGAAGTTCCAAGGGATGATTTGACCGACGACACCTACAGCTTCATGTTTCGTATAATTGAAGTAATTTCCGTTTACCGGAATGGTCTGTCCTACGATTTTAGTAGACCAGCCAGCAAAATATCTCATATGATCAATGGCTAGGGGAATATCCGCATTCGTTGTCTCACTAATCGGTTTTCCGTTATCCAGTGTTTCTAATTGGGCTAATTCTGTTTTGTTTTCTTCCATCAAGTCCGCTAGTTTATACATTAGCCTGCTACGGTCAGAGGCGCTCATCTTAGACCATGGGCCTTGATCGAATGCTTTTCGTGCTGCTTTTACGGCTAAGTCAATATCTTCCTTATCTGCTTCATATACATCTGCGAGTTTCTGGCCTGTGGCAGGGTTGGGAGTGGTGAAGGTCTTCTTTGAGGCACTTTCTACAAATTGTCCATTGATGAAGAGTCTCTTTGGACCTTTAAGGAATTTGTCGAGCTTTCCACTTACTTCTAATGCTAGATTGGTCATAGTTTCCCTCCTGAATATATGAAATATATTGGGCAAAACGTAATGACAGAGATGATAACGCTTTCATGTGCCAATATTTATCATATGTTAAATAAGTGGAGTATACAATCATTAATGTTCGACATTTTTTTTATGGCGGAAAAGGCGTGAAATCAACGTTTTTTTAACTTGAGTAAAGAAAAGTGTCAAGACAGGTGTAAAATATATGGTAAACTTTAAAATTAATAGGTAGAATCAAATAGGAGACTATATTAAGAAGTTTCATCAGAATTCAGGAGGATAATATGGAGAACAATGCAAAAGTGATATCTCAGCGTAAATTGTTGGGAGTCGCTGGTCTTGGTTGGATGTTTGATGCACTGGATGTAGGGATGCTTTCATTTATCATCGTTGCATTGAAACAGGATTGGAATTTAACGAGCGAACAGGTCGGTTGGATAGGGAGCATCAATTCTATCGGGATGGCGGTTGGCGCCATACTTTTTGGAGCGATGGCAGACCGGGTTGGCAGAAAGAATGTCTTTATCATTACCTTATTATTATTTTCGATTGCGAGCGGTCTGTCGGCAGCGGTCAGTACGCTCAGCTTATTCCTGATTTTACGTTTCTTGATAGGGATGGGGCTTGGGGGAGAGCTTCCCGTTGCGTCAACGCTTGTTTCTGAAAGCGTCGAAGCGAGTAAAAGGGGGCGTGTTGTCGTACTGCTAGAAAGTTTTTGGGCGGTCGGCTGGTTATTGGCTGCGCTCATTTCCTATTTCATCATTCCGGAGTACGGATGGCGTATCGCATTGTTATTAAGTGCCGTTCCTGCGTTCTATGCTCTTTATCTGCGTTTAAAATTACCCGATTCTCCAAAATATACGGAGCTTGAAAAGAGACAGAGACCGTCGGTGCTGGACAATATGAAAAGTGTCTGGAAAAAGGGTTACGCACGTCAGACACTTGTGTTATGGATCCTATGGTTCTGCGTGGTCTTTTCTTATTATGGCATGTTTTTATGGTTGCCGAGTGTCATGGTGATGAAGGGGTTTAGCATGATTCAAAGCTTTGAATATGTATTGATCATGACGTTGGCTCAGCTTCCTGGTTATTTTTCTGCTGCATGGCTGATAGAGAAGATGGGGCGTAAATTCGTATTGATTACATATTTAATAGGCACGGCAAGTAGTGCATTTTTCTTTGGCTCAGCTGAAGGGTTGTCATTCTTGATCGTATCCGGAATGTTTCTGTCGTTTTTCAATTTAGGAGCATGGGGAGCACTTTATGCGTATACACCTGAACAATATCCAACTGTCATACGTGGTACAGGAACTGGATTAGCTGCTGGAATCGGGCGTGTCGGTGGGATTTTGGGCCCGTTGCTTGTCGGTTATTTAGTTGCTGGGGGTACACCGATTTCGACAATCTTCACCATCTTCACCATTGCCATTTTAATTGGTGCACTTGCTGTGGCATTTGGAAAAGAAACGAAGAATACGATTCTTTCATAATAGAAGGAGGATGACTCGTAAAGACATCCTCCTTCTATTAGTTAGTAAAGCTTAGTACAGCATTTGAGAGGGTTTTGGCGGCATCATGAGGATGCTTGGCCTGTAAAATGGCAGAGACGACCGCCACCCCGGATATACCACTTTTTGAAAGTGTATGAATATTATCCGCTGTAATCCCCCCAATCGCTACGGAAGGAATCGAAACACTACTACAAATTTTCTCCAGTTCGCCTTCTGCCATTATGGTTGCATCTTGTTTCGTATTGGTGGGAAATATAGAGCCAACGCCAATATAGTCGGCGCCATTTCGTTCAGCTACAAGGGCTTCTTCCAAGGTCGACACAGAAACCCCAATAATCATATCGTCAGGAACCAGGTCTTTTATGATAGATAGAGGGAGGTCATCCTGTCCAACGTGAATTCCATCCGCTCCTACGGCAAGAGCTACATCTACCCGGTCATTAATGATTAAAGGAATGGACAGGTCATTGAGAACCTGTTTCAACAGGGAAGCTTTTTGATAAAAAGTGAGGGAGGATGCTTTCTTCTCTCTAAGTTGGACGGCTGTGACTCCACCTGCAACCGCCTCGACGATAATATTGGTCATTTCCTCGAATTCTAACGTCTCTTCCGTTACCAAATAAACACTCAAATCAAAGGGCAATTTCTTCATGAATGTTCACCTCGCTTCCCCATATGGATTGATCCATTTTTGAAATGGCATCAATTATCCTTGTTCTGTAAGTCCCAGTGCCTTCATTGTCTTTAAGATTTCTTGCAGCAAGTTCACCAGAGAGGCTCATTGTAGAAATTCCAGCAATCGCAGCAGAATAATAGTCCCCTGTTACTCCGCAGAAAGCACCAATCAGGGCTGTCGCCATGCAGCCGGTCCCTGTTACTTTCGTTAATAGGGGATTTCCATTATCGATGATGGATGTTTGTGACGAGTCACTGACAGCATCTTTGGCTCCACTCACGACGACTACACTATTCAGTTTCCTAGCAGCAAGTAAGGCCAGTTCGGCGTTGCTGATTGAAAGAGCGCCTGAATCGACCCCACGCGTTACGATATCGCCTCCCATTAGCCTATGGATCTCACTTGCATTACCCCGAATGACTTGAACAGTCATTTTATCGAGCAGTTCCATCGCTTTCTCTGTTCGATAAGGGGTCGAACCGACACCCACAGGATCGACAATTATCGGTATATGAAGATCGTTTGCTGTTTTTCCGGCAATCTCCATCGCTTCCAAGGACATATCATCAATCGTTCCAAAATTTAAAACAAGTGCTTGTGCCAGCTTCACCATGTCGGCCACTTCTTTTGGACTGGAAGTCATGACGGGAGAACCGCCGATTGCTAAGGTTGCATTGGCACAATCATTGACCGTGACAAAGTTGGTGATTTGGTGGACGAGCGGTTTTTTCTTCCTAACTTGTTCAAATAGGTCAGTAATGGCCATTTTCAATTTAAATCACTCCAGTTCTCTTTGTGAAATTGGTAGAAATGGTGAACAGGCCCATGTCCTTTACCAAGTTCAAAGCTATTTCGTATGGCTTCTGAAATATAGACTTTCGCTTGTTCGATGGACAGATCTAAAGGAATTCCTTTTGCAAGGTTGGATGTAATGGCAGAGGAAAGGGTGCAGCCGGTCCCATGCGTGTTTTTGGTATGTATGCGTTCGCCCTTGAACCAAGTGAATTCCTTCCCATCATAAAAGAGGTCATTGGGATTTCCTGCTGCATGTCCTCCTTTCAGTAACACCGCTTTCGGACCCAGTTCAAGAATAGCGGTACATGCCTTATAAAAGTCTTGTTTCGTCCGGATCGGGAACCCGGTAAGGACTTCTGCTTCAGGTATATTGGGTGTCACAAGTGTTGCGAGTGGAAGTAAATCGGTTCTTAACGATGAAACGGCCCCTTCATCCAGCAGATGGTGTCCACTTTTGGATATCATGACAGGATCAATGACGACGGTAGCAGGCTTAAATAACTTAAGCGAATTTGCAACGGTTTCGACGGTCTCCTTTGACCCAAGCATCCCAACTTTTACTGCATCGACATGAATGTCTTCAAAAATGGCGGCAATTTGATCGGTAATCATTGCTAAATCGATAGGCTGGACTGAACGAACTTCCATGGTATTTTGCGCCGTGATAGCTGTGATAACAGACATGCCAAAAACCAGGTGTGCTGAAAAAGTCTTTAAATCAGCTTGGATTCCAGCCCCGCCTCCTGAGTCAGATCCTGCGATCGTTAGTGCTGTTTTCATAAAAAAGCCTCCTCATATAATCATTTTTCAAAAGTACGTTCAATAAAAGAAAGGCTAAGAGTGAACCCATTAATGAACTAAGAAGAAAAGCTGGTAAAAAACCAAAAAGTGCAGCTTTTTCCCCCAATAATAAGACAGCTATTGGATAACAGGCCAGAGAACCAAGAATGCCGGTTCCCAATACTTCTCCTATGCAGGCGATCCCAATCTTTTTTGTTTTTTGGTAAAGGAGCGCGGCCAGGAGGGCACCGATCATGCTTCCCGGAAACGCAAAAATGGAGCCAGTACCTATCATGTTTCTGATAAGTGATACCAAAAAGGCTTGGGTCACAGCAAAGAACGGTCCCAATATTACGGCTGTGATAACATTAACTACATGCTGAATAGGAAAGATCTTTGCATATCCAACCGGGACAAAAATGAACGAACTTGTTAAGGTAGCGATTGCCGTGAACATGCCAGTCAGCGTCATTTTACGTAATAAGTTATTCATATCAACTTTCATAGCGGCCAATCATGTTCGTGATGAACCATGTCCCAAAATAAATATTCATATCGGGAGGTCATTAAAAAGTGTTTCTCTAATTTATTTAGTTCTTTTTCAGGTAAACCTTCCGTCAGCTCATCTAAAAGCTTAGCCAACCATTTATGGGCTTCGGCGAATTTAGGAGATGAGTACGATTCAATCCACTGGGCATAACGATTTGTCGCTAGCGCTTTCCCGTTTTGTTCTTTTAACAGCAAACCAATCTCATAATAATCCCAAGCACATGGAAGCAAACAGGCGACAATGTCAGCCAGTGTCCCGTGATGTGCGGCATTTAGCATATAGCCTGTATAGGCAAGGGTAATGGGGGTGGGTTCGGTATTTTCCAATTCTTCAGAGCTGATTCCGAACTCTTTGCAGTAGTTCCGATGCAAATTCATTTCTACTTGGAGCGTCTCATTTAAAATACCTGCAAACTTGGCCATGGTTTCAAGATTGTTAGCCTTGATAGCCCCTAAAGCAAAAAGTTTGGAATAATCGATAAGATAGATATAATCCTGCTTTAAGTAATAGGCGAATTTCTTTTCTGGTAGTGTCCCGTCTCCAATTGCTTGAACGAAAGGATGAGTATGATTCCTTTTCCAGATTTCTTTTGCACGATGATGAAGTCTCTCACTGAAAGATTTCCATTGGGTATTCGTCATGATTTTTTCCTCCTTTATTAAATTCACATACTTAGAAAGGAGCTTAAAATGAAAAATCAGCCGCTTTCAATTAGAAAGCGGCTGTTCTAGGAATGGAAGGATCCCTTTTCAACCTGCTTTCCTACGCTGGTATGACCAGATCAGGTACAAAGGGTTTGATTCTCAGCCTATTAATGGCTCCCCTAGCAGTTTATTATTCAATTAAACAAAAAACCCGTTCCTGAAAACGGAACGGGGCAGATGGATGAAGTCAAATATCGATGACGATATCATCCACTTTCCTCCGCCGGCATCACCCGGATCAGGTTCAAAGGGTCCGGAACATCATTCCATCTCAGTCTATAGAAGACTCCCCTAGTGGTATTTCGTATGTGATTAATGTCATCATAACAGATAAAAAGGAAAATGCAACCGATGCACACCCATTATCTAAAAGAGTTTAATAGGTAAAAAGTATAAAAAAAATGAACACATTTGACTTTTGGTTGAAAATGGTATAAAATCATGTCGAAATCATTTATATTCTATATTCTTATCCAGAGAGGTGGAGGGACTTGGCCCTAAGAAACCTCGGCAACAGGCCCATCGGGGAACTGTGCTTCTTCCAACAAGCTTATGCTTGGGAGATAAGAAGAGACGAACGGGCATCTGTCAACCTCTTCTTGGATTAGAAGAGGTTTTTATTTTGTGAAAATGTGTTTAAGGAAACTGTAAAAAAGGTATATATATTTTGGCTTAAGCGAAGTCTATAAGATTAGGCTTATTCATAAGTTTGAAGTATGAACCTAAGGAAAGGAGCCATTTATATGGCAGAGTTTTTCGAGAAAAAAGAACAGAGGAGAGCATTGTTGATAGAAGAACTATTATCAAATGGTGTATATAAAACCTCTGACGAAAAGCATCTATATGATGCTCCATTAAAAGCTCTTGAGGATGAATATAGGATTATTATAGATAGATCAGGTAATGAGTCACCTCCAGAATGTATGACATAGCTAAGATGTTTACCTATCATAAATTTACAGCTTAAAAAGGAAGAAGCATTTGCTACATTACAGAGCAAATGCTTCTTCCTTTTTTAAATCGACATAAATAATACATAAAGCGGAAAGTTAATGGGTATTTTGTCACACATAATTTATAAAATAACATATTTAAATCTTGGAATATGATTGATTTTGACTAGTGTATTGATTATGATAAAAAGTGTAAAATACTTGAAAAAATGGGAAGTGATGATATTGCAGTATCCATATATAACAGTGGAAAAAATAGAAGAAAAGCGAAAAGAAATGATCATGTTAGCAACGAATTATGGTTTTACAAGCAGAATTACAGTTCAAGCAAGCCAGGAGTTGGATTCGTTACTAAACGCTGTTAATCCCGTAAGATACTTAGAAAATGCACTTCCCAAAAATTATAGGGAATGAAGTCCTTCTAAATACAAATCTAGTCCTTTCCTGCAATTGAATGAGTCATGTAGTGACACGTTTACCAAGGATGACCAAGTCACGTTCCAATCCATCGAGTTCTGCCACTTTCGGTAAATGAGCCCATTTTTCAAAACCGAATTTTGAAAAAAGTTTAATGCTTGGTTCATTGTGAGCGAAAATAAATCCTAGGAGTGTCTTTACTCCTACCTTCGGACTCACCTCCATAGCTTTCTGAATCGAAGTCTGTCCAATACCCTTTCCACGGAAATCGTCATCAAGATAAATGCTTATTTCAGCCGTAGAATCATATGCGGGCCTACCATAGAAAGATTGAAAGCTCATCCAACCAGCCGTTTTCCCATCATATGTAATCATATACAATGGACGTTTATGGGTATGTTCATCAAACCATTTCAACCGTGATTCTACTGTAATTGGTTCCGTATCTGCCGTAACCATCCTCGAAGCGATTGTAGAATTGTAAATCTCGACAATTTTAGGCAAATCCTCTATTACTGCTTCTCTGAACCCTATTTCCTCATACATCATTTAGCTCCAATCCATATTTTTTAGCTCTTTTCCCGTTCACCAAGGTGCAATAGGAAAGATTTCTCTTATCATACACTTTCCCGGGTTTTTCTTACAATTGTTTTTGAATGTTAGGCTCGTCCTCTTTTTGGGTATTTATAAAATTAAATACTTCCTAGTGAATAAAAAGGAGAAAGATATTACATGAAAAAGATAGTTGGCATATTATTTATTGTACTTGTTATATGTTTAGTTGCCTATGTGTTTCAGGCAGTGGGTGAGAAAAACGATCAAAGAGTCATGGCTTTTGGAGATTCGCTGACATATGGTAAGGGAGATCAAGAAGGGGAAGGGTATATAGATGACCTGAAGCAGAAAACGAATGATTCCGATTCGGATAAGAAAGTGCAATTCTGGAATTATGGAATAAAAGGTCAGGAAACGGACGGGGTCATTAATCAGCTTGAAGATACAGAAATAAACACGAAACTGGATAAGGCCGATACTTTTATCGTTTATATCGGAATAAACGATTTGATTAATAGTAATGGTGGAAATTTGAAAAAAATACATGATCAAAAGATAAATGATGGAAAAAAGGAGTACGTCGAGCATATAGATACGATTCTTTCTTTACTTTTAGAGAAAAATACTAAAGCGGATATTCTTGTGATAGGGTTATATAATCCTAACAAAGAGGATATGAAATTGGAAAACCATATTAATAATTATAACTCCGCCTTACAAGAAAGGGTGGATAAGGATAATAGATTGAAATATATCCCAACGAATGATTTATTCCAAAATAAAGATAAAGAAGAGTACTTCAGTGATGAGATACATCCTAATGAAAAAGGCTACCAGCTTATCACGAATCGAATATTAGATAAATACAATTTTAAATAAGAACAATAAAAAGGGGCATGGAAGCTTATTTCCATGTCCCTTTTATGATGGAGCCTCATGAGCGGAAAGGTTTTTGCTCAGTGGGCTTATGTTTCTGATTGGGAGTTGCTTGGGGAAACTGTAAGTCATGGAGCTGTCTGTATCGTCCATTATTTAGCAGTAGTTGTTCATGTGTTCCTTTTTCCTGGATAATGCCTTTTTCAAGAACGACAATTTGATCTGCCTTTTGTACGGTTGATAATCGATGGGCAATCACGATGGACGTTCGGTTTTCTAGTAAGTTGGATAACGCTTCCTGGATTAGATGTTCGGATTCCGTATCAAGCGATGCTGTCGCCTCATCCAGAATGATGATTTGAGGATTCTTCAAAAGAGCCCTGGCAATGGCAATGCGCTGCTTTTGGCCACCGGAAAGTTTGACCCCACGCTCTCCGATTTGTGAGTCATATCCTTTCGGGAAATCACTGATAAATTCATGGGCATTGGCCGCTTTAGTTGCCTCAATAATTTCCTCATCTGTTGCATCGAGTTTACCATAAATAATATTATCGCGGATGGAACCATTAAACAAAATGATATCCTGTGAAACTATCCCCATTTGGCTTCGTAAAGACTTGAGCGAAAGATCACGAATATCATGACCATCCACTTTAATTGTGCCCTGTTGGGGATCATAAAAACGGATTAAAAGGCTGGTAACCGTTGATTTTCCTGCCCCTGAAGAGCCGACAAGGGCGGTTACCTTTCCTGCTTTTATTATAAGGTTAAGATTGCGGAGTACCGGAACTCCTTCGTCATAAGCGAAATCAACCGCATGAAACTCGATTTGTTTCGTGATCTCTGTAAGATCAAGAGTTGTTTCCTTGTCCTTGATTCCCGGTTGCGTCTCCATTATTTCTGTAATACGTTCAAATGCTGCAGCCGATTGTTGCACGATACTGATTACCCGGCTGAAATTACGAACGGGACTTTGAAGAAGCCTTAGATAAGCGAGGAATGCCACGATTAATCCAATCGTAAACTCTCCCTGCATGACTTGCCAGGCCCCAAATACAATCACGGCGACAAGACCCAAATTGTTCATCAAGTCTATAAGCGGGCCGAACATGGAGCGCAAGCGAACCGATTTGATGTTCGCTACCATATTCTCATGATTCCGGTCTGCGAATCGTTTCGATTCGAATTCTTCATTGGTGAAGGATTGAATGAGCCGCATACCGGAGAGAGAATCCTGCAGCTGATTACTGACCTCGCCGGCAGAACTTTGCACACTTCTAAAAGAGAGGCGGATCCGTTTGCCGAATACACGTGTCATATAGAACATGAACGGAAATGTTAAGAGAAGGACCACGGTCAGCTTCCAATTGATGAAGAGCATATATACTGCAACCGCAAAAAAAGTAACCGTATCTGTTATGACCTGAAGCATGCTGGATGAAATGAGCTGTTGAAGCAGATTTACATCATTCGTAAGTCTGGACATTAAGTCCCCGGTTCGGTTTTTATCAAAGAATTTCATATCCAACTTTTGGATATGGTCATATAAGCCATTCCGTAAATCCATGATCGCCTTTTGCCCGACTTTTGAGACGATATAGCTATTCAAAAAGTTTAGCAATGCCAATAAAATGGCGGCAACGAGGATGCCTGATCCTACCCAAATCAAAGAGCCATATTCTTTGTCTGGAATGACCTCATCAATGGTATATTGCGTAAGTTGCGGTATGGAAAACTCAAGCAAAGAAATGAAGATCATGATGAATATAATCATACTTGAAAATTTCCATCGGGATGGAATGCGATTGAATATTTGTTTGAGCATGACCCAAATGCTTCCCTTTGATGGTGTGGCATTCATTGCACTACGGCCTTTATGACTAAATGGGATATGTCCCGCGCTCATTTTAATCACTCCTACGATAAATTGAAAAATGTTTTTAAAAGGAATATACCTTTAGGACTATCATAGAGGATTAAAAAAATTAGACAACATTTGATGGGTTATCTTTTGATAAAGAACCTTTATGTTTTACAATTAATCCTTATGATGGAATAATCATGGTAACTAGTGAGGGGAGAGGGTAACCATGGATGAGAACAAAAAGATCAGGGAAGAACTTATACAAGCGGTGAATGGATTATCGGATGAACAATTAAATGCTCACCCAGAAGAAGGGCGATGGAGCATCATTCAGGTATTAAATCATCTATATCTAATGGAGAGAGCAATTACTAAAGGCATTGCCGATACATTGGCTAGTGATGAGAGCAAACATGCAGACGATAAACCGATACAGTATACGTTAAATCGTGACACTAAGGTGGACGCACCATCCTCCGTCATTCCAACAGAGGAATTTCTAACATTAGATGAAGTGAAAACGAAGCTTTCATCTTCCCGAGAGGCATTGGAAGCGGTAGTTTCCCATGCGAATGAGGATGCCTTGAACGAAAAGTCTTTCCCGCACCCCATGTTTCAAGATCTAAGTTTAAAGCAGTGGATACCGTTTGTCGGGTTGCATGAAAAACGGCATTTATTCCAAATAGAAGAGTTGAAGTCCAAACTATAAAAAAACTCAGCCTATAGGTTGAGTTTTTTTATATATGGATTCATTTAGGAAAGACTATGTAGGGGGTAGTAAACTGTTGTTACAAGTAAAAAGTGAGGGCTATAATCATGATTATTGCTTTAACGCGCAAAATTCGTTAAAGTGAACTAGTGAGAAAATGGACATAAAAGGAGTGCATTCACCATGGAAGAAATTAAACATTGCCAGGACTCTTTAGTTATAAAAACGAGCTTGGTCCTCCCGCCGGATACTAATAATATCGGTACGATGTTTGGAGGGAAATTGATGGCTTATATCGATGACGTAGCGGCTATTTCTGCAATGCGTCACTCGAGGAGTAATGTCGTAACAGCATCGACTGATTCTGTCGATTTCCTGCATCCCATTCATGAAGGAAATGCAGTTTGTCTTGAAAGCTTTGTAACATTTACAGGCAGGACATCCATGGAAATCATTGTAAAAGTCGTTGCCGAGGACTTACTTACAGGAGAAAGAAATCTTTGTGTTATTTCCTTCTTAACTTTTGTTGCCATCGATGACAACGGAAAACCTATACCTGTTCCACGGTTGGTTCCGGAGACTGAGATGGAAAAGAACTTAAACGAATCAGCCAAACACCGGGCAGACGTACGGAAAAAAAGAAGAGATGATACACAATTCATCGCGAATACCTTTGGTGTGAAATTGCCATGGACGACTGAAAAATCAGATCCAGGGTTATATAAATAATACGAAAAAACGGGCAGCTAATGCCCGTTTTTTCGTATTAGTCATCGCTTGATAAGATTCCAAAGAAACGGAGGATATTAATGAATAGATTGATGAAATCCAGGTAAAGATTCAATGCCATGAGTGGTACTTCTTCTGCAGTTACCCCGTAATGCTTCATACGATTGAAATCATAAAGAACATATCCACTGAATACAAGAATCCCAATAAAGGAAAAGACGAGCATCGCCGTGGAACTTAAAGGCGAGAATAGATTAAATATACTAATGGCTACTAAAGCTAGCAAGGAAGCCAAAAGCATTCCACTTAAAAATGACAGATCCCTCTTGGTTGTTGTTGCGTATAACGCTAATCCACCAAAGACGACGGTTGTCGTCACGCCAGCTAATATCACGACGTTTGCTCCGGCTAAGGCTAGGTAGTGAGCAATGATCGGATAGGTGGTCATTCCAGATATCAATGTAAAAGCATACAGAAATGTGTATCCAATTGCTTTTTTTCTCCTCATGATGAATGCGCCGATCAGCATGGCAATTTCCAAAATCGCTAAAGGCAGAAATAAGGCAGGGGGGATAAGGGTCCCTGCAGCCATCCCTAATACGGAAATGGCAAGGGATATAGCAAATGTACGCATGACAGAGGGTATATACGAATCTACGGTATGTGAATACATTGGGTTTACCTCCATATAATTATTTATACCAGTTCTTACGCAATAAAGTTTGAAAGGTTTCACTTTTATTCAAGGCTTCTTATAGAGGAAACAAAAAAAGTAGCATCTTTGATTAATATTCTTGTTAAGGATAATTTACTGAAATATCAAAATATTAAGAAAATATTTTTCGGAAATCGATAAGTAAAGATATATTTGTCTATAAAGGAACAGCCTACTTTTATTATTTTCATATATATAAAATAGATAGAGTGCTTTAGTTTATTGATGAAACTCCCATTATTATAGGAACGTAAAAATGAAAAAAAATAATTTGTGAAAATAAAATTATAGGGAAAAATTATTCCTAAAGTTATAATTAATTAAAAAAATGTTATAATTTGATAGAAATATGTTGAATAAATATTATAAATTGATTACAATTTTATTTAATTATCAGAAAATTTTTATTTTACCGGTAAAACAGTTTAGGGGGATCAGGATGAAAAAAGCAATATTGCAAGTTGAGAACCTCACTACCTCATTTCGAATCCAGAATAAATATCATGCAGCGGTGGATGATGTCTCATTTACGGTGCATGAAAATGAAATTGTAGCAGTGGTTGGTGAGTCAGGTTGTGGTAAGAGTGCACTAGCCCTCTCTATCATCCAATTACATAATAGGCAAAGAACTAAATCTGAAGGTGTCATAAATTATAAGGGTCAGAATTTACTGGACCTTAATGAGCCGCAAATGAATAAAGTTCGAGGTAAGGAACTGGGGATGATATTCCAAGAACCTTTAACTGCATTGAATCCCTTGATGACTGTCGGAAAGCAGATTGAGGAAAATCTTGATTATCATACGAATCTATCAACTGATGAAAAAAAGAAAAGGACAATTGAACTTTTAACACAGGTTGGCATCCCCTACCCGGATAGGACCTACAAGCAATATCCTCATGAACTTTCGGGTGGTATGCGCCAAAGGGCCATGATATCGATCGCGATTGCTTGCAATCCTGCATTAATCATTGCGGATGAACCAACGACGGCACTTGATGTGACGATTCAAGCTCAAATCCTGGACTTATTAAAGGAAATACAAAGCAAGACAAAAATGGGAATCATCTTGATTACTCATGACTTAAGCGTAGTGGCAGAGGTTGCCGATCGCATTGTCGTGATGTATGCCGGACAAGTGGTTGAGACGGGAAGCGTCAAAGAGATATTCAAGAAACCACTTCATCCGTATACCCGGTCATTAATGAATTCCATCCCATCGGCACTTACTGAGAAAAAACGTTTGCACGTTATAGAAGGCATCGTACCATCCATTGCGAAAATGGACAGGGTTGGCTGCCGATTCCAAGAGCGAATTCCTTGGATTCCTAAACAGGCCCATGAGGAGTCACCTACCTTACATGAGGTAGGGGAGGATCACTTCGTAAGGTGCACATGTTATAAGGATTTTTATTTTCAATCTGAAGGAGAGGCAAAACCTTATGACATTACTCAAAATAGATAATTTAAAAGTGCATTTTCCAATTAGGGGCGGCTTTTTTCGTAGAGTGGTAGATCATGTCAGAGCCGTCGATGGTGTGTCATTCGAATTACAACAAGGTGAGACTTACGGTTTGGTTGGAGAATCAGGGAGCGGGAAGTCCACAACGGGTAAAGCTGTGGTCAAACTGAATGATGTGACAGCGGGAAAAATCATGTTCGAAGGTAGAGATTTAGCGTCATTGAGTCGAAGAGAGATCAAGCCATTCCGAAGAGATATCCAAATGATTTTTCAGGACCCGTATTCCTCGTTGAATCCCAAAAAACGGGTGCTCGATATCATCGCCGAGCCGCTAAGGAATTTTGAACGGTTGTCCCCTGGAGAAGAAAAGAAAATTGTCCAGGACTTCTTGGATAAAGTCGGTCTAAGCCCGGAATCGATTTACAAATATCCGCATGAATTTTCCGGCGGACAACGTCAGCGTATAGGAATCGCTAGGTCATTGACGTTAAAACCTAAACTGATCATTGCCGATGAACCGGTTTCGGCGTTAGATGTGTCGGTTCAAGCACAGGTATTGAACTTCCTTCAAGATTTACAGGAGGAATTTAATCTAACCTATTTATTTGTCGGCCATGACCTTGGGGTGATCAGGCATATGTGCGACCGGATGGGCGTTATGTATAGAGGTAGAATAGTAGAAGAGGGGACAAGTCAGGAAATCTATGAAAATCCCCAGCACATCTACACGAAACGTCTTATAGCGGCCATACCGGATCTAGAACCGGAAGCACGTGAGCAAAAAATACAGCTCAGAAAGAAATTAACAGCAGAATATGAAGCATCTTATTCAAAATATTTTGATGAAAATGGACGGGCGTATGATTTGAAGCCTATTACTTCAACGCATAGAGTCGCAATACAATAAGGAGGTGGATTGAACATGTGGAAATTTATCCTTAGGCGTTTTTTAGTCATGATTCCTCAGCTCTTTCTCTTGAGCATCATCGTTTTCATGATGGCAAAAGCCATGCCAGGAGATGCCTTGTCAGGTCAGGAAATCAACAACTCAAGGACTAGTCCTGCCGAACTCGAAAGAATCAGGGAAGATATGGGCTTGAATGACCCATGGTATCAACAATATACCAGATGGGCATCCAACGCGATCCAGGGGGACTTTGGGGTTTCTTATACACATAAAATCCCGGTCATGGATGTTATAGAAGACAGGCTTTGGAATACGGTTTATCTTGCAATCGTAACCTTTATATTTACATATTTGCTAGCTATCCCGCTAGGCATAGTGAGCGGCAGATATAGTGATTCCTGGCTGGATAAAGGAGTTACCGGTTACAGTTACCTAGGTTTCGGTACACCAATCTTCATTTTTGCTTTAATTATGCTATTTGTTTTCGGGTTCGGTCTTAACTGGTTCCCTTCAGGCGGAAGCGTTGATTCTAATGTGGATGGTGGGACATTCGCTTACGTCATAAGTAAAATCAATCATTTAATATTGCCGGGTTTAAGTACGGCATTAATTGCAACGACGAGTACCATTCAATATTTACGAAATGAAATCATTGATAATAAAATTAAGGATTTCGTAAGAACTGCACGTTCGAAGGGTGTTCCGGAATCGAAAGTATACTCACGGCATATCTTAAGAAATTCTTTTTTACCGATTGCCGCTTTCTTAGGATATGAAATCACCGGATTGATCGGTGGATCTGTCATAATAGAGACTATTTTTAGTTATCCAGGATTAGGCCAGCTTTTCCTTAGCTCCGTCAGTCTGCGGGATTTCAGTGTTGTGACGGCCATTGTCATGATGACAGGGTTCGCGACGCTGATTGGCACTCTTCTTTCTGACATCATACTTAGCGCGGTTGATCCGCGTATACGAATAGAATAGGAGCGAGGTGAATGTAAATGGAAGTGAAAATGGAAACCGGAAAGAACATTCAAATGCAAGATGTGAGCCCTTCAGGAATGAAAATCATCTGGCAAGAAATTAAGAAAGACAAACTTGCAATGGGCTCATTAATTTTATTAGCAGCTATTTTGCTTTTCGTTTATGGTGCGGCTTTCTTCATGGATGCCAAGGAAATTGCTAAAGTCGATTTCCTGTCCATCTATATGGAGCCTTCTTCAGACTATTGGCTAGGAACTGATTATGGTGGACGAGATGTATTTGGCCAGCTCATCATCGGTACGAGGAATTCATTTACGATTAGTTTATTCATTACTTTATTCACAGCCATCATCGGTTTGACCTTTGGGCTTTTAGCCGGTTACTTTGGCGGTGCTACCGATAATGTAATCATGCGTGTTATAGATTTTGTCATTGCCCTGCCACAATTAATGTTCATCATTGTTTTCGTTACGATTGTACCTACCTTTAATGTCACGGTTTTCATTTTGATCATGACGCTATTTTTATGGACAGGTAAAGCAAGGCTTATCCGTTCAAAGGTATTATCCGAGCGTGAACTAGATTATGTTCATGCTTCACAAACACTTGGTACGCCACATTGGAAAATCATAATTTTTCAAGTGCTTCCAAATATCAGTTCTCTGATTATCGTTAATTTCATTTTGAATCTTGCAGGCAATATTGGCCTAGAATCCAGCTTGACCTTTTTGGGATTCGGTCTTCCAGAGAGCACACCGAGTTTAGGTACGCTCATAAGTTATTCTCAAAACCCAGATGTTCTAGAAAACAAATGGTGGATATGGATACCCGCATCACTCATGATTTTGGTGTTGATGCTGAGTATAAATTTTGTTGGTCAAGCACTAAAACGTGCTGCCGATGCAAGACAAAGAAGAGGATAAAATAAAGGGGAGTGTATGTCATGAAGATTAAAAATTATAGCAAGGTTTTAAGTGCATTGGCTGTTTCATCTTTATTGCTTGCTGCTTGTTCTGATGATACGTCAACTAAAGAGAAAAAGGGTAAAGATGTCGAGCAAGTGGATACATCGAAATTCCCTACTAAAACAACCAATCAGGGAAAGGCCATTGAAGGGGGACACCTGACTTATGGTTTAGTTTCAGATACGCCATTTGAAGGAATTTTAAATAAGATGTTCCAACAAAGTACTTATGACCATGATATTACATCGTTCATAGATGATGAAGATTTATTAGATACAGACGAGAACTACGTATACAATAATGAAGGTGCTGCAACTTACGAGCTTTCTGAAGATAATAAAACCTTTACTTTAACCATAAAAGACAATGTAAACTGGCAAGATGGAAAGCCCGTTACAGGTGCGGATCTTGAATATGCATACGAAGTAATTTCTCACAAAGATTATCCTGGAATTTACTATGATCCGGAACAGATGGAAAAAATCAAAGGAGTAAAAGAATACCATGAAGGTAAAGCTGACAAGATTTCAGGTATCAAAGTAGACGGGAAAAAAATTACATTTAGCTTCTTGCAGGCAAACCCTTCTGTGAAAACTGGTCTATGGGTTTTCCCTCTTCATAAAGAATATCTAAAGGATGTTCCGGTTGCAAAACTTGCTTCTTCTGAAAAAATACGTAAAAACCCGATTGGGTTTGGACCATTCAAGGTGAAGAAAATCGTACAAGGTGAAGCAGTTGAATTTGAAGCGAATAAGGATTACTGGCGGGGCGAACCGAAATTGGACAGCATTACCCTCAAAGTTATAAATCCTTCTGTAGCGGTAAAATCACTACAAAATGGTGATGTTGACATAGCTGAATTTAATGTCGATCATTATGATCAGGTGAAGGCCTTGGACAACGTAGAAGTGTTAGGGAAGGTTGATTTAGCTTATAGTTATATTGGTTTTAAAATGGGACATTTCGACAAGAATAAAGGCGAAAATGTGATGGATAATCCTAAATTCGAAGATAAGCGCGTTCGTCAAGCCATGGCTTATGCCATCAATAACGAACAAGTTGGAGAGAAAATGTATAAAGGACTTCGTTTCCCGGCCAATTCGGTGATAACGCCGAACTTTAAATATAATAATAAAGATTTGAAACCTTATGAATATAATCCGGAAAAAGCAAAAAAATTGCTTGATGAAGCTGGATATAAAGATACAAATAAAGATGGCCTCCGAGAAGATCCGGATGGCAAGGAGTTCAAGATCAATTTTGCTTCCATGAGCGGAGGGGATATTGCAGAGCCGCTTACGAAGTACTATATACAACAATGGCAGGAAGTCGGATTGGATGTTCAGATGCTTGATGGACGTCTTCATGAATTCAATTCATTTTATGATATGCTCAAAACTGACGATGAAAATGTTGATATTTACCAAGCTGCATGGGGTGTTGCTTCCGATCCTGATCCTGCAGGAATATGGGGAAGGAAATCTCCGGCAAACTATACTCGCTGGACCAGTGACAAGAATGACGAATTGCTTAAAAAAGGAGTCTCTGAAGAGGCCTTTGATGATCAATATCGCATAGATGTTTACAATGAGTGGCAAGAACTGGTTCATGAAGAAGTTCCAATGATACCAACGCTATTCCGTTACACACTGTCTGGTGTCAATGAACGGGTAACAGGTTATGATTACCTTGCTGGCCGTCAATATCAATGGTTTGATGTAGGGGTAACTGAAGAATCAGCTAAAAAATAAAGTGGAAAATCGGTTGCCTCTATAGGCAGCCGATTTTTACGTTTCGATGTTGCGAATAAGGGTTATATATGAATAGTAAGTAATTGGAAGGGTGATAATGATGGAAGTGAGAAATCCTGATGAAACGAAGAGGGAACTTGAAATATTGTTTACTGAATCGGTCGGTCGTTTATTAAAGCCTCTGGAAGAGGAAATCATTGCAGACATCGTAGCCTATCCCGATGAAAAGAGAATTGCCTTCTTGGAATATATGAAGGAAATGTCCAATAAACAAAGACAGTTAAAGTGATTCTTTTCATTATTACCGAGAACCGTCAGCTGACGGTTCTTTAGTGTGTTCAATGAAAGCATAAAGAGATATACTTTTATATAGAAGAAGAAGGGAGCGTTCCATGTGAATCACGTTAATGAAAAAGAAATCGTTTCTTACATAAAAGAGTTAGTCTCCATTCCGAGTCCATCCGGTTATACAGAACAGGCCATTAAGTACACAGCAGCATTCATGGATAGCAAACAAGTACCTTATCAAATCACTAATAAGGGAGCGTTGCTTGCCACGTTAAAAGGGAAGGATGATAGCTGTCATCGTTTGCTGACAGCCCATGTGGATACCTTGGGAGCGATGGTTAAGGAAATTAAGCCGAATGGCCGTCTGAAGTTGACGATGATCGGCGGTTTCCGGTGGAATTCAGTAGAAGGTGAATATTGTAAAATCCATACTGCAGGTGGAGACGTCATCACAGGGACGATTTTGATCAATCAAACGTCCGTCCATGTGTACAAAAATGCTGGGGATGCCAAACGTGATGAAGAGACAATCGAAGTCCGGATCGATGCAGTAGTCAACTCAAAAGCGGAAACAGAAGCCGTTGGCATATCTGTTGGCGATTTTGTTTCATTTGAACCAAGGGTCGAGGAAACACAAACAGGTTTCTTGAAATCAAGGCATTTGGATGACAAAGCAAGTGTTGGCATTTTGCTTCATATCATTGAACTGATTCAAGCAGGGAAAATCGAGTTGGCATATACGACGCATTTCTTGATTTCAAACAATGAAGAAATCGGTTATGGTGGAAACTCCAATATTCCGGATAAAACGGTTGAATACTTAGCGGTCGATATGGGCGCGATCGGGGAAGGTCAAACCACGGATGAATACAGCGTATCCATTTGTGCTAAAGACTCATCCGGTCCGTACCATTATAAATTACGTCAGCATTTAGTTTCACTGGCAAAGGCCAACGATGTCGATTATCAGGTCGATATTTATCCGTATTATGGTTCCGATGCCTCCGCAGCAATCCGTGCAGGATTCGATGTGGTCCACGGCTTGATCGGACCAGGCATCGACGCCTCACACGCATTTGAGAGAACGCATCTCTCATCTTTGAAGCATACAGCCAATCTAATTGCTCATTATTTACAATCCGAGCTTGTATAACAAAAGGGAAACCCTCGCTCACGTAAAGTGAACGAGGGTTTTTGATATTTATCGGTCAAACAGAACAATATATCGGTCAAATCTGCTACTTTATCAGTCAAATCAACCAATATATCGGTCCAACTGAGGCGTATATCGGTCAATTAGAAAGTTATAAATCCATTTCTTGTGGTGGCTCACCATTATTGTTCATGAGGCGGATATTTTCAGGCTTGATTTGCAATAATACATAGTTTGGATCTTCTGGTCCCTTAAACCATTGTTCAAAGGATTTATTCCATAATTTTTGCTTTAAATCCGCAGAATCATTGATTTTGGAGGTTCCGGAAATTTCGATATAAGAATCTCCAAGACCTTCATTTTCATACCCTAACAAGATATGAACATGTGGGTTCTTTTCAATTTCATCTATTTTTTCTGTCTCCACGCTAGTTGGTGTATAAAAGGTTAATTCCTCGTTGAAGAATGTCATGTAGCGTGAATATGGTTTGTTATTTTCTACTGTTGATAGAACACCGATTTTACTTTCTTTGATCACATTCAATATTTTTTCTTTTAATTGATCTTGACTCATCTTCACCACTCCTTTTACTTTTATCATTATTACTCTTCCACTTCTGGAGATAAATTAAACAAATTTGTACAGTTTCAGGAATGTCTTGAATGAATGTCCATGAGTGGATTTCTGGATAAAATACCATACTGTTCTTTATGCGTTTTATGGAAAATCAAATTTATGTTTTTAATATCTATAGATGAAGGAGAGCATAAGGAATGATTTGTGGTGAATTACTCTCTGCAAGTATTTCAACCGTGGCAATGTTTCGACGAGCCTAAAAATACCTCAAATTAGAGGTCAATAGATCACTTATCTATTGTGAGACATTCGTCATCTTTTAGTCTTGTAATTTCACATTTTTCAAGGGATTCAAATTTCCTTAATCTATCTTCAATTGATTTACTTTTACTATCCTTGAACAAATCTTCTCTATCGTAATGAGGGAAAACAAGTTTGTCCGTTAATCCTAATGCTGAAAAATTCTTAGTATTTAGTGCATCCAATTGTGGTGTGAAAAAATGAACGACTTTAATGTTTGGACCAAGTAGAACAGCACCAGCACTTGCCCCTACAACAACCGTGTTTTTTGTAATTAACTGTCGTAGTATACTATCTGCTCCACTCTGTTTAGTATGAAATAATAAGTTAAATGGATTTCCACCATTGATGTATATAACATTCTTATGCTTAAGGCATTCTGGATTATCAAACTCTATGTCAATGAAATCAATGTTTTGAAACCCCATTTCTATAAAGTCTACATTCGCCTTCTGAGCAAACCTATTATTTTCCTTTTGTGGTGATGCAGTTGTAATAATGGCAACGTCCAGTTTATTGGTAGCATTGTTAAAGAGCTTTAAAAATTCCTCTTTAATGGCATCAGTGTAAAAACCGTTAGAGGTGAGTAACAATTTCAATGTAATCAACTCCATTTTTAATCTCTATTTTGCATTAGACATATCTTTATTCTAACAGGAAACATAGGAATCCATGAATTTCATCTGAAAACATCTTTCTCATTTTTAAAAAAACACCCCGCAGTATCGACTTTTAGAGCCTCTACTGCGGGGTGTCCTTTATATTGGTTTAGCTTTTTTTGATGGTACTTTCATTGACTGCAGGGACATTCGTCTTCTCATTGTTAAATACACGTTGAAGTACAATGGTCTGAACGACCATAAACAATCCACCTACTGACCAATAGAGCGGCAAAGCAGCAGGGGCGGAGAAAGAGATGAACAATATCATCGCGGGTGAGATGAAGCTCATCAATTTCATTTGTTTCTGCTGGTCTTCCGACATTTGCCTCATTGAAATGACAGATTGGAAATAATAGATGACCCCGGCAATGAGTGCCATGGCGATATTAGGCTCTCCAAGGCTGAACCAAAGGAAGTTATGGCTCGCGATTTCATGGGACCCTTGTATCGCATAGTAGACGCCCATTAATATCGGCATTTGAATCAAAAGTGGGAGGCAACCCATATTTAAAGGGTTCACACCATGTTTTTGATAAAGCTTCATCATTTCCTGTTGAAGTTCCTTCTGTTTGGCCGGATCTTTCGTCTCTTTCAGTTTCTGTTGAATGGCAGTCATTTCAGGTTTTAGTCCATTCATTTTCGTTTTCATGCTGCGCTGTGTTTTATATTGCTTGATATTCAGTGGTAACAAGATGAGACGAATAATGACTGTCATCATAATGATACTTAATCCATAATTCCCGTTGAAAAATTCCGCATTAAACTCAAGCAATGTATTCATTGGATTGACTATTACGGTGTGGAAAGGTCCGCTCGTGGCGGCTGAACAACCAGATAAAACGGTGATCATTAAAAATAGCGTTCCAATTAGTAGTGCATTCTTCTTCTTCAAAATATATTCCTCCTCAAATTGTTAATGATTAAACAATGAAAAGGAGGCTTGGCTCTTCGGAATCATCTGGAGAGTCTTTTTGGCGTATATAAGTGAAAAAGCGTCGTAATCCTTGCGAATGGAAAACGCTACCTGGATAAACAAGAGATTTACCAGGGTTTGAATGAACTGAAGCTTGATATTTATCATTTAAGAGTGTCTGATTTTTATTGATAAAGTAAAATGCCGCAAAGGGGAAGACAAAGGTCAACAAGTAGCCTGCCCATAGTGCATGGCGGATCGTTTGATAATCAAACTCTAATAATAACTCCCACATAGGAATCCCTCGTTTGTATTGGATAAGGATAGTTTCTGCTCACAAAGCATTCTAAATTCTGTAAGAACACTATACCAGATTAGAGATAGAGAAAGCGAAAAAATAATATAGTTTTTTTAAAAATATGAAAGATATTATTCTCAGGGAAGCAACTGATGTTTCAAATTCAATCCGATGTGGGCGAATCAGTCCATTTTTTCACATATGGTCATCAGTCTACATATGAATAAAAGGAAGTTTAATAACGAGGTGATATAGGGATGAATCCATACGATCCATTAAATTCTCAAAATTATTATGATTATCAGTTATACCCTAATCCATTTAACCAATATATGGGTGGAGATTTTCCGGTAAATCCAAATCAACTTGGAGATCCATTTCAAGGAGAGAGGCAGCCACCGCCACGTCCGCCTCAAGGCGGTCAACCACCAGGTCCCCCTCAAGGAGGGCCACCGCCGAGACCGCCCCAAGGCGGTCAGCCACCGAAACCACCTCAAGGAGGCCCGCCACCGCGTCCGCCTCAAGGAGGAGGTCCACCTTCCGCGCCACCTCCGTTATTTATTCCGCAACTTCTAAATGTAGGGTTTTTTGGAATTGAAGCAGGGGCAATGAGAAGGTGTTTATTTCAAAATACGTATGTATGGCTAAGGAATGGTCGATCATTTTGGTTCTATCCTACTTACGTCGGTCGTAATTCTGTGGCCGGTTACCGCTGGAGGCCCAACCAAAAACGATGGGCATATTATGGTACTGATGAAGATGAAATCCAATCTTTTCAATGCTATTAAAAAAACAATCCGATTTCTCGGATTGTTTAGACTGTAGACAAACTCGATGAAAAATGTGACGTTGATTTCCACTTCAGGCACTCGCTTTCCACGGGCGGTCGGGGAGCCCTCCTCGGCTTCGCCTGCGGTGTCTCCCCTAGACGCGCATGTCCCGCAGGAGTCTCGTACCTTCCGTTCCAATCAACTTTGCGTTATCATCAAGTAAAATTTATATATTGGCAAAAGAGTATGGTTTAGATTACTTTAAGGGACTTTTTAAAAAAACAGGCGATGCCTTTTGTCGACAAACTGAACAATCCGATTTCTCGGATTGTTTTTTTAGGCAATTTTGTCTCCTTATCAAAAAAAGTCGGGGAAATCAGAAATGATTCCATCCAATTCCATTTTCTTTAATGAGTGCATTTGTTTTTTATTGTTGACTGTCCAGGTAAATACTTTCATTCCATGACTTTGGATTCGTGCTTTAAGAGTCTGGGTTAACAAAGTTTGCTTTGGATTCGCAAAAGTTGCAAACTCCGATATTTCTTTCAGTTTTTGATTCGAAATTCGACGTTTTATCAGTACACCCACTGGAATGTTGGGCAAGAGATCATGAAAATTCTTCATGGATGTCATGTCAAAAGAATGAACCATGATCTTATTTTCACTCATTGAACCACTCGGCCTTTTTAGCAGTTCTTCTGCCAACTTTTTCTCAATACCGGGGTATAGAGAGGGATGTTTAATTTCTATCAATATTCCAACATCAATCGTTGAAAATGCTTCTAATACCTCGCTAAGTAAGGGAATTCTCTCATTTTTAAAATCAGGATGGAACCAACTGCCGGCATCCAGTTTCAGTAACTCGGCCGCTGTATAATCCTTTAGATTCCCCTTACCGTTCGTTGTCCTCTCCAGTGTGGGATCATGGTGAACCACAAGCACCCCATCTTTACTTAGATGGATATCCACCTCGAGGACATCAACACCCATCTCAATGGCTTTATGATAAGATGCCATCGTATTTTCAGGGCAATATCCTGATGCGCCGCGATGTCCAATTTTCAGAGGTGAATGATGCTCTGAGAGGATGGGGATAGGCTTTTTTCTTCTATTAAGAGAGATTACTATAATGACCAAAAAGATTATAAAGACTATTAGGGAAAGCTCTTTCAATGTGCACACTCCTTCATTAGATATACCGACATTAGTTATCTACCCCAATTTAAATGAATTAAAAGAACTTTGTCAAAGTAATCTAATATCGAAGTAGAAGTAATGAAGGTACCAATGAAAGAGTAGCGTGAAATGTTGAGTAGATGAATCAATTGAAAAAGAAATGGAACCAGCTTCAGCAGCTGGTTCCATGCCTTTTATTATACGATGATTGGCGTAACCTCTATATTCCCGCGGGTTGCTTTGGAATAAGGGCAGGTAGCGTGCGCTTTCTTTACAAATTGTTCTGCTTCTTCCTTGCTTAGTTCTGGTATGGAAACATCTAATCTAACAGCCAATTTAAAACCACCATCGGTTTCATCTTTCCCAATCGTGACATTGGCAGTAACTGATGTATCAACTTTCTTTTTTTCCTTACTTAGAACAAGGTTCAAAGCACTGTCAAAACAAGCGGCATATCCTGCGGCAAATAACTGTTCGGGGTTGGTTGCCTTTTCACCTGAGCCACCTAATTCCTTTGGTGACCTTACATCAAAATCTAGGATGCCGTCTTCTGATTTAACATGTCCTTCACGACCACCGTGTACGGTAACTGCAGTTGTATATAATGGTTTCAAAAAAACAACTCCTTTTGATTTAGTTAGTTTATAGTTTCCCTATATGAGATTTTTTAAACAAAAGATAGAGAGTTCGCTATGAATGAAAAATGGATAATATTTTAAATATATGTATTAATTTGGAATAATCTGTTTTATAATAACTGTATTAAGCAGCGTAGTACACCTAGGACAGTGAGGGGGCTGATAATGTTTGAGCTGGACGTACAAAGTAGAAGACCCATCTATGAACAATTAATGGAGAAATTCAAGGAGCTTATGATTAGTGAAGTACTACGAGAACATGATCAATTGCCTTCTGTTAGAATACTGGCTCAGGAACTGACCATTAATCCTAATACCATTCAAAAAGCATATAGGCAGCTTGAAACGGATGGGTACATTTATACAATACCTGGAAAAGGTAATTTTGTATTACCACAAAGAAATTCGAAAAATTCATTAAAAGAAGAAAAGATAAAGTCAGAGCTCACAAAGGTGCTTGCGGAAGCACTATATATTGGAATTGAAAAGAAGGAGATTTATAGGATAGTCGAAGAAACTAGTTTGTTAGCTAAGGGGGGAAATACATGATTGAAATAAAGCGGGTTAATAAGTTATATGATGGGAAAGAAGCAATCAAGGACATAACCCTATCCATCCAAAGAGGGTCTATTTTTGGATTATTGGGATCGAATGGGGCAGGAAAGACGACCCTTTTGAAAATGCTATCAGGTAATTTAATTCAGGATAGTGGAGAAATTCTTATTGATCAATCCCCGGTATTTGAAAACCGCGAAGTGAAAAATCGGTGTTTCTTCCTTCCTGATATGCCTTATTTCTTGGCTAATTATTCCGTCTTACAAATGGCAGGTTTTTATAGTCACGTATACAGTGACTGGAATCAAGAACGCTTTTGTCAATTGCAGGAAGTGTTTACGATTCCCTTTCAATATAAGATTCATAAACTCTCTAAGGGAATGCAGAGACAGGTTGCTTTTTGGCTGGCGCTTTCAACGATGCCGGAAGTGCTCATACTCGATGAACCCTTTGATGGGCTTGATCCGGTCATGCGTAAAAATGTGAAGCAGTTATTGATTCAGGATGTATCAGAACGAGAAATGACGATTTTAATTTCTTCCCACAACCTTCGGGAAATTGAAGATTTAGCCGATCATGTGGGGATATTGCATCAAGGGGAGCTGATCATTCAGAAGGATTTGGATGATTTAAAAGCGGATGTACATAAAGTTCAAATTGCCTTTAAAAATAATATTCCATATGGTATTTACCGTGGCATACACATCCTGAATAAGGAAAGGCGTGGCAGCGTCATCGTATGCATTGTAAAAGGAAAAGAATCAGATATTAAGGAGCATTTCAATCAATTTCAACCTGAAATATTCGATATGCTACCCCTTACTTTAGAAGAAATCTTCATTTATGAAATGGGGGATATAGGGTATGCCATCCAGAATAACATCATTTAATAGAGAACTGATATTTTATATTTTCAGAAGTTCCGGATGGATTGGTTTTCTTTATTTCATAGGTCTTATTTTTGCGCTGCCTTTGGAAATATTAACAATTATTCTTAATGATAATAGTGAATATATGAACTTTGTAAATCTATTTTCCAGTCAGCAGATGATTCAATTTGTCTTAGTCATTACCATTCCGGTGCTGCTTGCCATTTTTCTTTTTCGGTTCTTGCATGTAAAACAAGCTTCTGATTTTTTACATAGTTTACCAATTACGCGAAGAAGTATATATTTTCATATGATAGGGATGGGGATTGTTTTTATCATCCTACCCATTTTGCTTACAGGGTCAGTATTGGGTATATTCCACTCAGCATTAGATGTTGAAAAGCTATATAACCTTGCAGATATTGGATCCTGGATGGGAATTACCTTTTTGATGGAGGGAGTGATTTTTTCCGTAGCTGTTCTAATTGGAATGGTGACGGGGCTCTCATCCCTACAAGGATTACTTACCTATATAACTCTTGGGTTGCCAGCTGGATTATTTATCTTACTTATAGCGAATGCGAGATTTTTGTTGAAGGGTTTTTATTCCGAATATTACTTAAATGCCAAAATGAATAGTATTTCGCCTTTGCTGGCGGCTACGGAAATGGAAAAATTGCCTTTTTTCTCATTCCAAATATTGATCTATGCAATCGTCGTCTGCCTATTTCTATGGCTATCATTAATTCTTTATGAACGAAGAAAATTGGAGCATGTATCACAGGCTTTCGTTTTTCCTATGATTAAACCAATCTTTAAATATGGCTTGACGACATGCATGATGCTTTTTGCCGGATTTTATTTTAGTCAGTCTACAGGGAAAATGGAATGGGTATTAGTTGGTTATGTTGTTGGGTCCATGATTGGCTATTATTTAGGCGATCTCGTCTTACAAAAGACTTGGCGAATCAAGGTCTCTTTAAGAGGGTACGCAATTTTTGCGGTGGCTGTCATTACGGTTGTCATCATTCTGAAGTTGGATCCGGTATCTTTTGAATCAAAGGTGCCTGATAAAAACATGATTAACCATATATATATCGGGAACTATTCACCCTTGTATGATGGAGATGACGAAACGGAAAAGGAATCTTCCTTCCTAAAAGAAAAAGAAAATATCTCAGCCATTCGATTATTACATCAGCAAATACTAGAAAAGGGTAAAATGGAGAGCTTGGAAGAAACGAATCCCGAAAACTCCGTGTTCCTTATATACGAACTGGAGAATGGTAGGCGGTTAGCGAGAGAGTACCATTTGAAAAATTATGAAGCTTATTTACCGCTGTTAGCGAAAATCTATGAATCTAGCGAATATAAACATATGGTCAATGAGCTATTAAATGTACCTGTTGAGGAAGTTTATAAACTTAAAATCGATGCGATGGGAGAATTGGATAAATCTGTAACTATTGCAGATAGAAAACAGTCCCTGGAAGCAGTGCAAGCATTATCGGAAGACTTGAATAATCAGACGCTTGCTCAAATGACACAATACTGGGGAGAATATGCCTACATTGAAATTCTTCTTGAAAATAACAAGACCATCTATATGAATTGGAATTCTTCTTATCCAGCTTTCACAAATTGGATGGAAAAAACAGGACAAGCGGATGAGGCAAGACTAACGGTAGATGATATCTCTCATATTCTTGTAGCCAAGTCTGATTTGAAATTATCTAATTTAACCCAAGAAGAAATCGAAGTGGAAATAGAAAAGCAGCCAGTTCAAATGAGAATTGACGGGCCAGTTGAAATCGATTCGGTTATCGAAAACAGTAGAATAAATTACGGGGATGGCGATTATGTAGCTGTTATTTATTATAAGGATAGCCGGGATTTTGAGATAAGGTCTTTTTCTAGTCCCCATGTTCCCAGTTTCATTTCGGACTACTTTAAATGATTAAAAAGGGGGGGATTTTATGGAAGGGAAATTTAGTGAATCGGAAGGTTTTTCTTGGATTTATCATTCATTTTATAAGCGAATCTATTACATCGCATTATCGATTATCAAATGTCCCTATCTGGCAGAGGATATCACGCAGGAAACCTATTTAAAGGCCTATACTAAACTGGATACGATTAAGGATAACGGGAAAATGGGTCCATGGTTAGCATGCATTGCGACGAGAACGGCCATTGATTTTTCGCGTAAGCAAAAGCGGGGATGTCAAGTCCTCTACCAGGAGATGGTGGATTGGTTGGAAAGCAAGCCATGTCGCCAAAATGATGGGGAAAATCCAATGGATGTATGGATTTTAAAAGAAGATATCAACAATCTCTTATTTAAATTATCCCAGAAACAACGGGAAATATTGCTACTGAAAGTGAATGGCGGATTAAAAGAACGGGAAATCGCCACTGTTCTCGAGATTAAGCAAGCGACAGTTAAAATCAATTTGTATAGAGCCAGAAAGCAATTAAGGAATGAGTTATTCCTCAAAGGAATTGCATAGATAGAAAAAGGGATACTCTCCAATTCATGCAATTGGAGAGTATCCCTTTTAGTTTAATGTAGGGTTCTGCGATTCCTTCCTTCATCCATATCGGTGTGTGCGTAATTTATTCTTATTAATGGGAAAAGTAATGGTATGGGGGATTACACGGGGGGCTTCATAATATTTATTGCAGTCTCGATGGCTGGTTGGAAAGATGGTTCAACTCAGTAGTACTAAAATCAATGATGAGGGGAGTGGAAATGAGAATAGGCTTATTTAAGCTGAAGGCTGTTGCTGTCATAAGTTTTCATAGATGACACTTTGGGTATAAGAAAAAAAGAAAGGATGATTGAATATGAAAAAACTCCTGAAACGAGCTGTTATTTTTGCCGCTCCATTGATTTTTAAAGAAGTCAAGAAACGTTGGAAAAAAAAGCGTAATCAAAAAGCCATGAAGGCTTGTAAGATAAGTAACTATTAAGAACAAACAACCTTATAAGAACCAGGGGAGAAGGCGCTGATACAGCGTCTTTTTGTTTTTTATTGCCCCTTTCAATTCCTGGGTTCATTCACCCCTACATCTTTCGTTCATATCGTGTTAAAATAGTAAGGTTGATTGAAATGGATGCCGGGTAGCGAAGGTATAAGCCTTATGATATATTTTTCGTATATATATTTTGTAGGGTCAAGACTTTTACATAACTAAGAAAGGTTGACATTCCAATGTAAAAAAACCAATTAGGTTCTCTATAAATGCTAAGTGACAATTCCAATAATGAAAGGAACATATTATGCCTACTTTAAAAGATGAGGTCCATTCTAGACGGACCTTTGCGATAATCTCCCACCCGGATGCCGGGAAAACTACATTAACAGAGAAATTACTGCTGTTTGGTGGCGCGATTCGTGATGCCGGAACGGTAAAGGCTAGAAAAACAGGGAAATATGCGACAAGTGACTGGATGGAGATTGAAAAGCAACGGGGAATCTCCGTGACATCTTCGGTCATGCAATTTGATTATGATGATTTTCGCGTGAATATCCTGGATACACCAGGTCACCAAGATTTCAGTGAAGATACGTACCGTACACTGATGGCTGTCGACAGTGCCGTGATGATCATCGATTCGGCAAAAGGGATTGAAGACCAAACGGTTAAATTGTTCAAAGTGTGTCGGATGAGAGGCATTCCGATTTTTACTTTCATCAATAAAATGGACCGCCAAGGAAAAATGCCGCTTGAACTGCTTGCCGAACTTGAGGAAGTGCTAGGTATTGAAACATATCCAATGAACTGGCCAATCGGGATGGGGAAAGATTTCGTCGGGATTTACGATCGATTCAATAACCGCATCGAACAATTCAAGACGGAAGGTCCGGAACGTTACCTTACTTTGAATGACGAAGGTGAACTTGATGGAGACCATATACTGAAGGAATCACCGTTATATGAGCAAACATTAGAAGAAATCATGCTATTGACGGAAGCCGGAAACCAGTTCTCGGAAGAGAGAATTGCTAATGGTCAATTAAGTCCCGTATTTTTCGGTAGTGCCCTGACGGCATTCGGTGTACAAACATTTTTAGATGCTTATCTGCAGTTTGCACCTGAGCCACAAGCCCGTATGACTACTTCAGGTGAAGTGAATCCTGTTAGTGAAGAATTTTCCGGATTCATTTTCAAGATTCAAGCGAACATGAATCCGAAACACCGTGACCGGATTGCTTTCCTTCGTATCTGTTCAGGGAAATTTGAGCGGGGAATGAATGTGAACTTGAGTAGAACAGGTAAACCGATCAATCTTTCGTCTTCTACCCAATTCATGGCGGATGACCGGAACACGGTTAATGAAGCGGTAAGCGGAGATATTATTGGGCTGTACGATACTGGGAATTATCAAATTGGTGATACGATTACGACAAGTAAAGATATGTATCAATTTGAACGTTTACCTCAGTTTACCCCTGAGCTTTTCATGCGGGTAACGGCTAAAAACGTAATGAAGCAGAAACATTTTCATAAAGGCATTAACCAACTGGTCCAAGAAGGTGCCATTCAGCTATTCAAAACGGTTCGTATGGAAGAATATCTTCTTGGTGCCGTGGGTCAACTTCAATTTGAAGTATTCGAGCATCGGATGAGAAACGAATACAATGTCGAGGTCATGATGGAGCGTATGGGTAGCAAGATCACCCGTTGGGCAGAAGATGAAAAACTCGATGAAAACCTGCACAGTTCTAGAAGCATACTTGTTAAGGACCGTTATGATAAATATGCATTTTTGTTTGAAAATGAATTCGCACTACGTTGGTTCCAGGATAAGAACCCAGATGTGACATTATATAACCCAATGGATATGAAATAATGGTAAAGCCCGTGCGTTTTTTACACGGGCTTTTTTTTATAGCCCTGTTGGTACCTTAGAAATATTTATATGTAACCAATTCCTTTTGTTGAGTGAAAATAGTATGAATTAATCGTGGATTATCTAGTTTATTAAAGTCCATAGGACTTTTTTATTAGGTATAGAATAATATTCCTTTGACAATTTTCAGAAACTCATATATATTAAGCCTATTCTTTAGCGCTTAAAAGCGTTTAAGTGGAAGTGAATCTTAGCAGCAACTTGAAAGTGGGGAATCAGATCATGCGTCTGGAAGATGCCAAGCTAAAACTCTCATTGCCTGAGGCACTAGGTGTTTTGGCCGTTCTTTTATTGATTATCGCGACTGGAATTATACATTATGGTTTGGATCCGCATATCCCGATTATTGCGGCCATCCTTTTTTTATTTGTTTATGGGAAAATAAAGAAGCTACCTTTCTCAATCATGGAGTCGGCCATCGTTAAAGGGGCGGTCTCTGGCATGGGAGCCATCTACATTTTCTTTTTTATCGGCATGTTAATTTCAATCTGGATGGCGAGCGGGACCATCCCTACCATCATGTATTATGGATTTGACTGGATTTCTGGTCAATCCTTTTATGCTGTGACCTTTTTGGTGACTTCGCTGCTAGGGCTGTGCATAGGGAGCTCGCTCACCACTTCGGCAACAATAGGGGTGGCTTTCATCGGAATGGCGGCGGCAATGGATTTATCGTTAGCTATCACTGCGGGTGCCATTATTTCGGGCGCATTCCTAGGGGATAAAATGTCTCCGCTATCCGATACGACGAACCTTGCCTCTGAAACCGTCGGAGTAGCCTTATTTGAGCATATTAAAAATATGCTTTGGACAACCATTCCAGGGTTCGTCATCACGCTTGTTATCTTTTTCTTTCTTTCTCCTGACATTAAAATTGCCCGGATAGAGGAAATTGAAGTGATGAGCCGTATCTTGGAAAAGGAAACGAATATAAGTTTGTGGAGTTTGCTTCCCTTTGTAATTGTTTTAGGTCTGGCAATTAAAAAGATATCAGCGATTCCCACTTTAGCGGCAGGTATCGTTTCCGCAGCCATCATTGCACTTATACAAACGCCAGGGCTTTCCATTCCGAAACTAGCGGATATACTATTTAGCGGCTTCGTCCTTGATAGTGGAATGGAACAACTGGATTCCATTTTATCGCGGGGCGGCATTGAAAGCATGATGTTCTCCATTTCACTAGTGTTATTGGCATTGGCCATGGGTGGGCTATTATTTGAATTGGGTATTATCCCATCCATATTAAACAGCATTCAAGATTCGTTGACTAGTGTTTCAAAATTAATTTCAGCCACGGTTTTCACAGGAATCAGTGTTAACTTCCTTGTTGGAGAACAGTATCTATCGGTGTTGCTTCCGGGAAAGACGTTTCAGCAAAAGTATGATGATATGGGGTTACAGCCTAAAACGTTGGCACGGGTTCTCGAAGACTCGGGAACCGTTGTGAATCCACTAGTTCCCTGGGGAGTATGTGGGGTCTTTTTGACACAGGTATTAGGTGTTTCGACAATGGACTATGCACCATTTGCTTTCTTCTGTCTGCTCTGTCCATTGCTAAGTTTGATCAGTGGTTTTACAAAAATCGGGATTCATTATAATAAGTGAAAAAAGGGATATCTAATATTCTCCTAAAACAGAACAGGTGAAGAAAAACTATTTGTTTTTCTTCACCTGTTCTTCTTTTTTAGTATTTTTTCTGGAAAGTAATTTAGTTAAGTAATAATTCATCTTTTGATGCTATACGCCATTCATTTGCTACCAGCTTGTCAATGTAGTCATTGATATCAATGTCCTCCATTTCTATGTCCAGCGGCTGCAGAGAAACAGCATTCACCTAACGCGTAATTAACAGTGACTTTAACAACCTCATATTATTAATTATAGTCACAAATATATTAATGATAATCGTTAACTACAAACCTTCTTAACATAAAGAGAGGCTATCTCAAAAATCATGGTTAATGAATTTTGGGACAGCCTTTTTTTACATGAATACATATTATTTTGAAGAGATAATGTCTTCAGTTGGAACCGTCGACATGAATTTCTCTTTTTGTTCAAGTAAATTCATTCGCATCACAACATTTTGATAAATCCCCATTGAAAGCATAAGTAGAAGCAAGGATGAACCACCATAGCTTATAAACGGGAGGGTAATCCCAGTGATTGGAATAAGCCCAGTCACTCCGCCGACATTAATACCCACTTGAATTCCAATCATGGAAGAAATGCCAATCAAGAGCAGGCTTCCGAATGGGTCTTTGCATTTTGCAGACAGGATAAAGCCCCTTAAGACAATGAAACCAAGTATCAGAAGGACGAAAGCCACGCCAAATATTCCTAGCTCTTCCGCTATGATTGCCATAATGAAATCGGTATGAGATTCGGGAAGGTATCCATATTTTTGAACACTGTCTCCAAGTCCGACTCCCGTAATGCCACCAGAACCGATCGCAAATAAGGAATTCACAAGCTGATACCCATCTGCTCCTGCTGTACCAAATGGATCAGCGAATCCGGTAAACCGGGATACTTTGTTTTCAGAGAAAATACTGGAAAAATTCCCTGTCACTAGTACGCCTAAAGCAACAATACCAATTAATATCATTGTCAGTATTGAAAGTTTAAAGATACTTTGTAGAGACATGCCAGATGAAAGCACCATCGTCCCTGCAATAAGGAATATGACGGCTGCCGTTCCATAATCAGGTTGGATGCCTATTAAAAAACAAATACCAACTAGAAAGACAATAGGAGGTATGACGGCTTTATCAATGCTATTGATTTTATCCTGCTTTTTACCATACATGGCTGCCAGGTAAATGATCATGGCCAGCTTAGAGAATTCAGCTGGCTGAATAGAACTTGTCCCTAATTTAAACCAGCTTGTGGCATTACCTGCCGTATGGCCGAAGATGAAGAGAAGCAAAAGGATACCTGCCATCCCGAACATCATACTCATTAAAAATGTTTTGTGCTTGTACATTTTATAAGGTAGAATCATCGTCACAACCATGGCTATGAATGAGATTATAAAGGCCATTTTTTGTTTCTCAAAGAAGAAATCCATGGGCTGGCCGTATCGAGCAACTGCAGTAATCATGCTCGAACTATAAATCATGACTAAACCGAATAGACAGAGTAATATGACTGCGATGAAAATGGGGAAGTCATATGCTTTAATAATTCTTTTCACTTGTGCGCTCACCTCGAATATGTATGCGCGAAAAATTCGCCTTCTTATATAGTAACGGAAAATCGGCTAGATAGATAATAATTTTATTTAATAAGTAGAATTTAACCAAAAAGTAATGAACGTAATATATTTAACCGAAGAAACTACCAACACGAATCCATGATCCTTCCTTAAGAAAGAAGTTCGCTACCAATGATGATTATCCTTTCAAAAACAAAATATATTTCCTTTTGTTGATGTATAAATAGTAATAATTTGTAAAATAAATTACAATCAAGAAATACAAGGGGGGATAATCATGAATCATGTATACTTCTTTACTGGCTTCCCGGGTTTTATAAGCAATCAGCTGATTAGGGAGCTGTTAAAAAGGGATGAAGCAGCCAATAAAATCTATTTGCTCGTATTACCCGATCAAATGGTAAAAGCGGAAGCGGATATCAAAGAGATAGAAAGTGAGCTCGATGGAACAAAGGTGGATTTCGAGTTGATAATAGGTGACATAACGAAGGAGAATCTTAATATTTCCGCCGAGGTGATTCAAATTCTTCATAAAAAGATTACACATGTCTTTCATCTGGCGGCGATATATGATTTAGCTGTCCCGGAAAAAATTGCCCAGCTTGTCAATGTCGTGGGTACAAAGCATGTGAATGAGTGGGTTAAGGGCATAAGCAACCTGAAACGATATACGTATTTTAGTACAGCTTACGTTGCTGGAAATCGAGAAGGCAATTTGTACGAGCACGAACTTTTACTTCCCAAAAGCTTCAAGAACCATTATGAGCGGACGAAATATGATGCAGAAGTGTTAGTCGAGGAATTGAAAAGCGAAGTGCCGATCACAATCATCCGGCCAGGAATTGTCAAAGGACATTCCAAAACGGGACAAACCATCAAATTTGACGGACCATATTTCATCCTCAATTTTCTCGATCGTCTAAGTTTTCTCCCCATATATCCGTATATCTCGTCGGAAAGGGAGACAGTCGTCAACCTGGTACCGGTCGATTATATTATACAGGCAACGGCTTATCTGGCATTATATAAAGATGGGGTGGGGAAGACGTATCATCTGACCGATCCCAATCCGTGTAAGGCCACAGAAATATATGAACTTTTTGTCGGTGAATTATATAAGAAAAAACCAAAAGGCCACGTGCCAATGGCATTAAGTCAGGCTTTTTTATCGATTCGTCCTGTACGAGCCTATTTAGGTGTCGAAAAAGAAGCATTGGAATACTTCACCTGGCAGGGGCGATTCGATTGTACTGAAGCCCAAAAGGATTTAGCAGGGTCAGGAATCATTTGCCCGGATTTCAGAGAAGGTGTGCCAGCCATGGTCGAGTTTTATTTAAAATACAAGAATGAAAAAAGATACCAAATAAAAATAAGGTGAAGCAAGGGGAAAAGTTATGGAAGAGTTACATGAAAAGTGGGAAGTATACTCTCCGGCAACCGGGGAGATGATTGCCGAGCTGGATGAAACCCCAATGGAATCCATTCCTAAACTATATACAAAATCAAGGCAGGCTTTTGTGTCTTGGTCAAAACTATCTATCGATGAACGCTTGAAATATTTAAAGCGCCTTCGATTACTGATGGTTGAAAAGATGGATGAGATAGCAGAAACTATATCGAAGGATACCGGGAAGGTCAAGATTGAAGCCTTGGTCGCTGATATAATGCCAACGATCGATGCAATCAAGCATATTGAAAAACATGCAAGGAAAGCCCTTTCGAGACAAAAGGCAACCACACCATTAATGCTAATCGGAAAGAAATCTTTCATTGACTATATGCCGAGAGGGACCGTACTCGTCATCTCACCTTGGAATTATCCATTCCAACTGGCGATGGTGCCCATTCTGAATGCTTTAGTTGGAGGAAATACGGTTATTTCCAAACCTTCGGAAGTAACGCCTTTAGTAGGAGTGAACATGGATGACTTGTTTCAAGAAGCTGGATTTCCCGATGGGGTCATTCAATTTGCGCATGGTGGGAAAGAACTTGGTGCAGCATTAACGGAACAAAAACCGGATTATATATTTTTCACTGGTTCTGTAAGAACAGGTAAAATTATCGGTGAAGTCGCTGCTAAACAATTAATCCCCACCACCCTTGAGCTTGGGGGCAAGGACCCGGTGATCGTATTCGGGGACGCAAACTTGGAACGTGCTGTGAATGGGGCATTGTGGGGAGCTTTTACCAACAGTGGACAGGTCTGCATGAGTGTTGAAAGGGTATATGTGGAAAGGTCGGTGTATAAGGAATTCTTGTCCTTGCTTAAAGAAAAGGCGAATGCTTTAAGGCAGGGTACACAATTGACAGACGATGTTGGTTCGATGACGTTCCCTGCACAGCTTGATATTGTTGCAGAGCACCTTGATGACGCACTGAATAAGGGAGCCGTAATCGAATCCGGTAGCAAACCGAATGACTGGAAATCTGGACAAACCTATTTCATCCCACCGACTATACTATCTAATGTCGATCATTCAATGAAAATCATGAATGAGGAAACATTCGGTCCAATTCTTCCCATCGTCCCATTCGATAGTGAAGAAGAGGCGATTCATCTTGCGAATGAGAGCCAATATGGACTTAATTCAAGCGTTTGGAGCATGGATGAGGAGAAAGCCAATCGGGTTGCCTGCCAAATAGTGACGGGGGCGGTTACCATTAATGATGTTTTGATCACGGTTGCCAATCATGGCCTGCCATTTGGCGGCGCAAAACAAAGTGGTATCGGACGTTATCATGGAGAACAGGGTATGCGAATTTTCTGTCATGAAAAAGCAATCATGGTGGATAAAGGGAAAAAGAATTCGGAAATCCAGTGGTATCCGTATGAAGGGAAATACCCAAGGTTTTTATCGCTGTTCCAACACTATTTTTCAGCTAAAACGAATTGGATTCAATTTGGTAAGGAATATATGCACTTATTAAGGATTTCCAAAGAAAAAACGAAAAAATGATTGTTCTTTTTACCATTAACACGTATACTACTTAATATACTTAATATCTGATTTTCCTTTAATCAAAGGGGAGTAGCGTTAGGGTTCGCCCTAAAACAAAGTCGTCATTACGTGAATGGAGACATTCATCGGCTTTGTTGACATGATTTTTCATGTTCAGCAAGACCTTTGCCTATACGGCAGAGGTCTTTTTATTTTGCCAAATGCCGATAGGTAGGAAAATATAAAACTATTGGAGGTAGAATAGATGGAAGTTTCATTATTATTGGAATATGGTTGGGTCCTTCTTATCTTAGTTGGACTTGAAGGGATACTCGCAGCTGATAATGCAGTTGTCATGGCAGTGATGGTTAAGCATTTACCAAAAGATCAACAGCGGAAAGCCTTGTTTTACGGATTGCTGGGTGCTTTTGTTTTCCGTTTTGCGAGTTTATTTCTTATTTCTTTCCTTGTCGATGTTTGGCAAGTGCAAGCAATCGGAGCGCTTTACCTACTCTTCATTGCATTTCAACATCTTTATAAAAAATATGCCGGTAAAGGCGAATCTGAAGTTAAGAAACCTAAGAAACAAGCTGGCTTCTGGATGACCGTCGTTAAAGTTGAGGTAGCGGATATTGCATTTGCCATTGATTCGATGCTTGCAGCAGTTGCATTAGCCGTTACACTTCCAGCGACAGGGTGGATGAAAGTTGGTGGCATAGACGGGGGGCAATTTGCGGTCATGTTCCTCGGCGGGATGATAGGATTGATCATCATGCGATTTGCAGCTAATGGATTTGTCAAATTGCTTCATCAACGTCCATCGCTTGAAACTGCAGCTTTCTTGATCGTTGGCTGGGTAGGGGTGAAATTGGCCGTCTACACGCTTGCACACCCTTCGCTTGGAGTTTTGGAGCAACATTTTCCGGAATCAACCCTTTGGAAATCCATTTTCTGGACCGTGTTAATAGGGATTGCTGTCGGTGCGTGGATCATTTCCAGTAAAAAAGAAAAACAAATTCAAGAAGTATAAAAAAGTCAGGCGTGAAAATCACGCCTGACTTTTTTATGAGTGATAAATTAATCATTTACTGGAAAATTCACATGTAACCCACAAAAAAAATACCGCTAATTCGAAGTTTATGATTAAGAGTCGAATATTAAATTAAAGTAATAAAAATGACAATCGCCCTATAAAATAGCGGGATTGATTAAAGTTTTTTATTTTAATGTAATTACTATGTAATAAACGAGAAAAAACTAAGTATTTTATCATATTACATTTATAATTTAATATGCCGTTTTTACGAAAATAGGTCTTTTGGAACTGTCTTTTAGGCTCCCTCCGCTTAAGATAAATATGTTGATGTGTAATTGTACCTTCAACAGGAGCGAGGTGACCAAATGCTTGGTTTGTTGTTTACAGCATTCAAAAAAAAGCGTTCTTTAGAATCAACCGTTTTGAAAATTCAACAAGGCGATAGAAGCCTTCGTAACGATACCATAGAATCATTCAAGCCTTTTATAGCTAAAACCGTCTCTTCCGTTTGCAGACGTTACATATATGAATCAGATGATGAATTCAGTATTGGGTTGATTGCTTTTAATGAAGCGATTGACAAATACTCCCCTGAAAAAGGAAGCTCCTTACTTGCATTTGCAGAAACCATTGTGAAAAGAAGGGTTATTGACTATTTGCGGAGCCAGTCAAGGCGCAAAGAAGTGGCAGTGGATATCGCGCTGGACGACGAAGGTCATCAAAACCAGGATTATTTTGATAATATAAATTCCATTCAGGAATATGAAAAGCAATTAGAATCAGAAAAAAGGAATGAAGAAATTCAGCTTTATATCAGTCATTTACAAGATTTTGGCCTATCATTTGAGGACCTTGTCGACAACTCTCCCAAACATGCTGATGCGAGGAAAGGAGCAGTTATGATGGCTAAAATGTTAATGGAGGATGACGAGTTAAAAGAAATCCTGTTTACTAAGAAACGTCTTCCTGTTAAACAGCTTGAAGGCAGGGTGGATGTAAGCAGAAAAACCATAGAGCGGAATCGAAAGTACATCATTGCCGTGGCCATCATTTTAAATGGTGATTTCCTGTACCTGAAGGAGTATATAAAAGGGGTGATTAATGGATGAAAAGAGGAGTTGTTCTTTCTATAAATAAACGGTTCGTCACTCTTTTGACCCCAGAAGGTGAGTTTTTAAAAACTAAACGACAAAGCCGGCCTTATAAAGTCGGAGAAGAAATATCCTTTTCGAGCGTTAAACAGAAGTTCACGTTTTCATTCTCTAGTTTGAATATGCCTGCAAAAAAAACAGTGGTGTTCAGTTTGGCATCCAGTTTTCTTATTCTTATATCCGTCCTACCATCATTCTTTACTGAACATGTCTCCGCTTATATGACATTCGATGTAAATCCAAGTATCGAACTGGAACTAAATGATGAATTGGAGGTTCTCAAACTCACTGGCTTGAATAGTGATGGGAAGCTCGTAATTAAGGAGATTTCAAACTGGAAAGGCAAGAATGTTAAAGTAGTCACAAATCGTATCGTCATGACGACAAGAAAACTCGGTTATATGGAAGGGAAAAAACAAATTGTCGTTTCAACAACTTTATTAGATGATAATAAAGCACTTGATAAGAACCTAAAAGCAGAAATTAAAAAAGTCTCAAGGCAGGAGAATTTTGCCCAAACAGACCTTAAAGTTATTCCCGCAACAAAAAATGACCGGAAGAAGGCCAAGGAACAAGGTATATCAACTGGTAAATTCGTTGAAAAGAAGTTAGATAAAGCAAGCAGCAAGAATGAAAAAGAAAGCAAGAATGGTAAAGAGAAGGCTAAGGAAACACAAGTGGAAAGTTCAAGTTCAATAACCGGTAAGAAAAATAATAGTCACCACAATGAATCCCCTAAAAATGAAGCTGAAACGATACATATAAAAAAACAGGTGACTGAACAAAAACAAAAAGCGATCGAAACCAACGAGAAAGTAAAGGCAAAAAAGATTGAGTCTCACGAAAAGGAATATAAAGTGAACTTGCCAAAAGAAAAAGAGATAAAGAAGAAACAAGTGAAAAAGGAAAATACCCCAAAGCATCAAGGTCAAAAGGAAGAACCCCCAAAACAACAAAGGTTTAAAAAAAATAACCCAAAGCAACAAGTTCAGAAAGAAAAAGCTTCAAAGCAGAGGCAGGATGAAAAACTCCTAAAGCAGCAAGCTCACAAGGGAAAAGCCCCAAAGCAACATGGGCAGAAGGAAAAAGTATCAAATCGCCAAGTACAAAAGGAAGAAACTGTGAGGCAACACCCGCAAAGGAAAAACCCTCCAAAACAAAATCAAAGAGGAAATCAGTTCAATCATAGAGGCTTAAAAGAAAGTCAAGATAAAAAGTAAGTAGAGCCCAGCAATTGCTGGGCTCTTAGCCATTTTATTCAATTTTTTTACTGACCTTTAAGTTGAGACTGTGCTTGTTGGACTAGCCGCTTTGTAATCTCCCCACCAACAGAACCGTTGGCACGAGCTGTTGTGTCTGAGCCTAATTGGACACCGAACTCTGAAGCTATTTCATACTTAATTTGGTCTAATGCTTGTTCGATTCCCGGAACAAGAAGTTTGTTACTGCTGTTAGCCATTTGAATTCCCCCTTTTGTCAGCGGCTTGTGCCGCTGTAATTATAGTATAAGTAAAAAAGGTGTTTTTACTTATGCAGGGATATCGAACTTATTGGTAACCTTACCTTATTGTTGCAGGTAAGGGAGATACTAAAAGGTAATGGAAAAAAGGACGGAAAAAGTGTACACTAATATAGATTTTGGAATGGTTCTATCATCAATTACATAGGAGTAAGAAAGGAAAACTCTGCATGAGAGCTATCAAAAAACTATTATCAAAATTAACGCCGGCCCAACTTATCGTTGGTTATTATTTTATGGCTGTCACCATTTCCACTGTCCTTTTAAGTCTGCCGATTGCTTTGAGGCCTGGAGTAGAATGGGATTTCATGGACGCGCTTTTCACAGCCGTTAGTGCAGTGAGTGTAACAGGATTAACTGTAGTCAATACACCCGAAGTATTTAGCCAGACCGGCTATTTCATTTTAATGTTTGTTCTCCAATTCGGCGGGATTGGCATAATGACACTAGGAACGTTTTTTTGGTTGATTTTAGGTAAAAAAATCGGAATCAAAGAAAGACAACTGATCATGACTGACCAAAATCAGACGAATCTTTCTGGCCTCGTTAAATTATTGATACAGATCATTAAGATTTTTGTCGCAATTGAATTAATTGGGGCTCTCATTTTAGGTCTATACTTTTTGAATTTTTATCCGAATTGGAAAGAAGCCTTCATCAATGGCCTCTTTTTAGCTGTCAGCGCCACCACGAATGCTGGTTTTGATATTAGTGGGATTTCGATGATTCCATTTAAAGGGGATTATTTTGTGCAATTCATCACGATTATCCTCCTGACCCTAGGGGCCATTGGTTTTCCTGTTTTAATTGAATTGAAAGAGTTCTTGTCGAATAGTTCCCGAACGTATAAATTTCATTTTTCCTTATTCACTAAACTAACGTCTGTAACCTTTTTCGGTCTTATCATTGGAGGGGCCATCCTTATCTACCTACTTGAAATAAAGGGTTTCTTTAGCGGGAAAAACTGGCATGAATCACTTTTCTACTCTTTATTCATGTCGTCCAATACGAGAAGTGGTGGACTTTCCACGATGAATGTTAGTGAATTTTCGGAACCCTCTTTATTACTTATGAGCGTTATGATGTTTATTGGTGCATCGCCCAGTTCAGTTGGTGGAGGGATACGGACAACGACGTTGGCTATCATGATTCTCTTTTTATGGAATTTCATGAGGGGGAGAAAGTCAATTAAAATATTCAAAAGGGAAATACATCCTGAAGATACTCGCAAAGCGACTGCTGTCATGATAATGGGATCCCTGCTCTGCATTATTGCCATCTTCATTTTATCGATCTCCGAGAACTTCACTTTAATACAGATTATTTTTGAAGTCTGTTCTGCTTTTGGATCCGTGGGCCTTTCGATGGGAATCACGCCTGAACTGAGTAATATCGGTAAGATAGTTATTATGATTATTATGTTTATTGGTCGTGTGGGAATTACTTCCTTCCTTTATATCATTGGTCATAAAGAAGTTACAGAGAACTACCATTATCCTAAAGAACGCGTCATAATTGGCTGATCATAAAATAGTCAAGATAAACCTCTCCCCAAAATCGGAGAGGTTATTTTTATTAGTGGCAGGAATTAAGGAGGAACTGTTGAATTTTAATTTAATAGGGATATTTTAACATTCCATCTTTTGCCTCGTATAAATGCCGTCCCTAGGAAGGTAGGTTTCCGTTGGGGCATTTTATCTTGCCATAATTGTTGCATTCTCTAATGTCAAACAGCACTAAAGAAGAGCCATCTATCATAGGCAATGAATTATTGTAAAAATAACAATTCATAATTTTGTAAAAATAATAATATATCGGAAGTGAAATAACATACCGACCAGTTAGTTAGTAAAGGGAGGAATTATCTTGAATTTTGAACACACTCAAAAAGTGAAGGATTTAGAAAAAAAGTTAATCGAGTTCATGGAGCGATATGTCTACCCTAATGAATCTGTGTATCAAAAGCAATTAGAAAATCAAAACACCCGCTGGAGTGATATACCGCCCATTCTGTCTGAATTGACCGATAAAGCAAAGGAAGCGGGACTATGGAATTTATTTTTACCAGATAGTGCTCATGGAGCGGGTTTGTCGAATCTCGAGTATGCGCCACTTTGTGAAATCATGGGGAGGTCCATGATAGGACCTGAAATATTCAACTGTAACGCCCCAGATACTGGGAATATGGAAGTGTTGGTCCGATATGGTACGGATGAACATAAAGAACGGTGGCTGAAACCCTTGCTTGCTGGGCAAATACGTTCGTGTTTTTCGATGACTGAACCTGAAGTGGCGTCTTCTGATGCAACTAATATTGAGTGCAAAATTGTAAGAGAAGGTGATGAATATGTCATCAGTGGCCGAAAGTGGTGGTCATCAGGGGCCGGTGACCCGAGATGTGAAATTGCCATCGTCATGGGTAAGACCAATCCGGAGGCTCCCAAATATGAGCAGCAATCGATGATTCTTGTACCGTTAGATACACCGGGTGTCAAAATTGAACGAATGCTTTCTGTATTCGGATATGACCATGCGCCACATGGACACGCTGAAATTACTTTTAATGACGTGAAGGTCCCTGCAGAAAATATACTATGGGGTGAAGGGAAAGGATTCGCAATCGCTCAAGGTAGGCTAGGGCCGGGCAGGATACATCATTGCATGAGACTGATCGGAGCAGCAGAAAGAGCGCTTGAAGAATTATGTAAGCGCATACAAAATCGTGTTGCATTTGGTAAACCATTGTCGAAACAAGGGGTGATCATGGAATGGGTGGCGGATTCGAGGATCGAAATTGAACAAGCCAGGCTTTTGACGTTAAAGGCCGCTCATATGATGGACACTGTCGGAAACAAAGAAGCGAAAGCAGAAATAGCCATGATAAAAGTAGTAGCACCTAATATGGCTTTGAGAGTGATAGATCGTGCAATCCAAGGTTTTGGAGCTGCAGGGGTTTCCGGCGATTTCCCACTCGCTGCACATTGGGCCAATGCTAGGACCATGCGGCTTGCGGATGGTCCGGATGAGGTTCACCGTTCACAGGTCGCTAAAATCGAACTTCGTAAATACGAAAAGAGCGAGGTGAAAATATGAAAATAACCGAGTTATTCGATCTAACTGGAAAGACAGCCATCATAACTGGCGGTGGAAGAGGGCTGGGCGAACAGATAGCGATCGGCTTTGCCGAAGCTGGGGCTAATGTAGTCCTTTGTTCAAGAAAGAAGGAAGCATGTGATGAAGTAGCGGCTCGTATCGAGAAACTTGGTGTGAAGGCACTTTCCTTTAAATGTGATATCACGAATCCCGCTGATGTACAAGAAGTCGTCAATGAAACGTTTCGGTCTTTCGGTTCCATTGATATTTTGGTGAATAATAGCGGTGCGTCCTGGGGGGCACCGGCCATCGACATGCCCCTCGAAGCCTGGAATAAAGTGATGAATGTCAATGTGACGGGAACATTTATCATGTGCCAGACCGTTGGTAGGATCATGGTCGAACAGGGACATGGAAAGATTATCAACATCGCATCCGTTGCGGGGCTTGGAGGTACGGATCCCAATGTTCTTGATGCGGTCGGCTATAATGCGAGCAAAGGAGCGGTAATAACGTTAACGAAGGATTTAGCGGCTAAATGGGGCCAGCATAATATTAACATAAATGCGATAGCCCCTGGCTTCTTTCCGACAACTATGACAAAAGACGTCCTTGCTAAAGGGAAAATCCCTATATTGGAATCAACTCCGCTTAAAAGGTTAGGTAACGAGGATGATCTGAAGGGGGCTGCGGTATACCTTGCCTCAAAAGCTTCAGATTATGTGACAGGCAATATCCTGATTGTTGATGGCGGTTCACATGTCATGTAGGAAAAAGAACTAAAAATTGGCTGGAGGGTGATGTAATGAACAATAAAAAATGGCTGACCGTTTATCCAGATTCAATATCCAAGGAAATAGAGGTTCCGGATATCCCGGTGCAACAAATCCTGCAAAATGCATGTAAAGCCTATCCAAACAACATAGCGATCACCTTTTATGGGAAAAAGATTTCGTATCAAGAGCTCTTCTTTGCCTCACAGGATTTTGCATCGAGTCTTCAAAAAAAAGGAGTTCAAAAAGGTGATCGCGTCGCCCTCATGCTACCTAACTGTCCTCAATACGTTATTGCCTATTATGGGGCGTTGACCGTAGGAGCGATCATCACCCAGGTCAATCCGATGTTGGTCGAACGGGAGCTACAGCAAATTTTACAGGATTCCGGTGCCGAGACCATTGTCGTTTTAGACGGATTATATCCAAAATTGAAGAGCGTCCAGCCGAATGGAAATGTGAAAAATGTCATTGTAGTCAGCCTCCAGCCATCTGAAGCAGATTTTAAAACGGATGTCTCTTTTGACCAGTTTATGAAAACGGGTGATGGAAACATATCTCCTGTTACATTTGACTCTATAAACGATATAGCCGTCCTTCAATATACAGGGGGAACAACGGGTCGATCCAAAGGCGCCATGCTGACACATCGCAACATCTTGGCAAACGTTGTTCAATCGTATGAATTTTTTAAACATGAGCTAACAATGGGCGGTGAGCGAACGTTGACGGTCATCCCGCTTTTTCATGTATTTGGGATGCAGTCTGCAATGAATTTATCCATATACACGGCCGGGGATTCGATTATGCTCCCTCGTTTTGAAATAGAAGAAGTGCTTGAAACCATCAAGCGTGAACAGCCAACTACGTTTCCTGGTGTACCGACGATGTATGTCGCATTGACCAACCATCCTAAAGCCGAAGAATACGGTATGGATTCCATACGACTTTGTAATAGTGGAAGTGCTCCTATGCCTCTTGAATTGCTTCGTGAGTTCGAGAGGAAATCAGGTGCGAAGATATTGGAGGGGTATGGACTTTCGGAAGCATCGCCCACGACGCATTGCAATCCGGCATTTGCTGAAAGAAAGCCAGGTAGTGTAGGAATCGGGTTTCCATCGACGGATTATAAAGTTGTAGACCTGGGTGAGGGGATGAATGAAGTGTCTCCTGGTGAATTGGGGGAGTTGGTGGTTAAAGGCCCACAAGTTATGAAAGGGTATTGGAATATGCCGGAGGAGACGGCGGTCACTTTGAAGGACGGTTGGCTTTATACGGGGGACATAGCGAAGGTGGACGAGGATGGATACCTCTATATTGTCGATCGGAAAAAGGATTTAATCATCGCCAGCGGATATAACATTTACCCAAGGGATGTAGAAGAAGTGCTTTATGAGCATCCTGCGGTCCAGGAAGCGGTGGTTATCGGAGTTCCAGATGCGTATAGGGGAGAAACCGTAAAAGCGATACTTGTTCTTAAAAAGAATCAGGAAACCAGTGAGCAGGAAATCATCGAATACTGTCGTAAAAATCTAGCTGCTTACAAAATCCCTCAATTAGTCGAATTTCGAGATGAACTTCCAAAAACAAATGTTGGGAAGATTTTAAGGCGAGCATTAAGGGAAGAAATGGCGAGGAAATAAAATGGTTTGATTGTACGAAACCGTATGGAGCAATTCAACTGATATTTTAACAGTTCGATCCAAATGGAGAAAAAACGGACCGGGAAGTGGCGGAAATATTCATGGAAATGATTTTGCAGGGAATCGAGAAAAACTAGTTAAAAAGGAAGGATGAGTCGATGTCGAACAATAAAATTCAGTCCATAACGGTCATTGGGGCGGGCCAGATGGGTCACCAAATTGCGATGCTTGCTGCCCTTGGTGGCTTCAATACGATATTACAGGATGTTCAAGAAACGGCTCTACAAACCGCAAAAGGGAAATTAGAAGGACTCATGAGTAAATGGGTACAAAAAGGAAAGCTGACTGAAGACAGTAAATTGGCAGCCTTCACCCATCTTCAACTTACGACCGATTTGAATAAGGCCGCAAGCGGTGCGGATTTGATCATTGAGGCGGTAGTGGAAAAAATTGAAGTGAAGCAGGAAGTCTTCGCCAAGTTAGAGCAAGTGGCACCTTCAGAAACCATTTTTGCGACGAATAGTTCGACCATCGTGAATAGTTTGCTATCTGGAGTGACAAGTCGCCCTGAAAAGTTTATCAACATGCATTTCTTTTTCCCGCCGCTTGTCATGGATTGCGTGGAAGTAGTCATGAGCGATCAAACATCCGAAGAAACAGCAAAGCTTGCTTTAGAAGTCACTGAGAAAATGAATCGGACAGGCGTTTTACTACGTAAGGAAATTTCGGGTTTTGTCGCTAATCGTATATTGGGTGCATTGCAGAAGGAAGCACTCTACCTATATGAAGAAGGCATAGCGGATTACAAGGATATCGATTTAATTTGCCGAAAAGCATTAAGCCATCCCATCGGCCCCTTTGAGCTTATGGACTTGTCAGGTATTGATGTAGGGTATTTCGTCATGCAACAACGTTATAAAGAAACGGGAAATCCAAAAGATAAGCCTAATGCTTGTATAGAAGAAAAGGTTAAACAGGGTGATTTAGGTAGGAAAACCGGTAAAGGTTGGTATGACTATACAAATCAAGGAGTGAAGAATATATGACGAACTTAGTGAGAGTAGAAAAAGAAAATATGCTTGCCATCGTGACGATTGATAATCCCCCGTTAAATGTAATCAGCAAACAAGTGCTTCAAGGACTATTGGGGATTTTCACACAGCTTGAAAATGATAATGAAATCGTAGCAGTTCTTATTACAGGAGCTGGAGATATGGCTTTTGCCGCTGGTGCGGATATAAAGGAGTTCCCACAAATGATGGGCAATCCCAATATGATGGAAACGGTAAGAGAAAGCCATGAGATTTTAACTAAAATTGATAAATTCCCTAAACCAACCATTGCCGCCTTAAATGGTATAACTTTAGGCGGTGGTTGCGAATTGGCTCTAGCTTGTGATTTACGTGTTGCCGAAGCAAGCGTACAAATTGGTTTACCGGAAGTGAAATTAGGATTATTTCCTGGAGCTGGAGGCACGCAGCGTTTGTCGAGACTTGTAGGAAATGCTAAAGCGAAGGAAATTATTTTCACTGGTGATCCACTGACTGCACAAGAAGCCGAAAGAATAGGGCTTGTCAATAAAGTTGTGGAACAGGGAGACGGTTTAATGGAGTCTAAGAAGTTAGCTTCCAAAATGACAAGTCATTCATTACAGGCTCTTTCAAGAATCAAAAAGGCAATCGATGAAGGGAGCGAAGCGACTCTTGAACATGGATTGGAAATTGAAGCGAACCTTTTTGAGGAAATCTTTCAAACGGAAGATGTGAAAGAAGGAGTTACGGCATTTTTGGAAAAGCGAAAACCCGCGTTCTCACATCGCTAAAAATGGAGGTATCATATGCATGAACTAAAAGTGAATGTCCGTTTTTCGGAAACGGATGCATTGGGCCATATCAACAACAGAAGTTATTTCATTTACCTTGAAGAGGCCCGCCTTAAATTTTTTGAAGCGCTGGGATTGGTGTCAAGCGTCGAAGGCTGGAACTTCTTGTTGGCTTCGACAAATTGCAATTTCTTTTCCCAAGGCTACTTTAACCAACTCCTCACCGTTCGGACGTATTTGACTAAAGTAGGAACGAAAAGCTGTGAGTTGAGCCAAGATATTCTCTGTTCGCAAACCGGTGAGCCCATCTCAAAAGGTACGGCGGTTTTGGTTTGTTTCAATTTTACGGAACAAAAAAGTGAACCAATTCCTGAAAGGGTAAAAGAAAAATTAGTCCCGCATCTAGTTCATAGCTAGTTTAATTCATGTATGTCAAAGGGGTGATGGAAAAGATGGGTGATACAATTCCTGTTCGTTCCGGGGAGGAACTTAATGTAAATAGATTGGAGGCTTTCCTTCAGGAAAACATAGTGGAGGTTCCAAATGAACGATTAGAAGTGCAACAGTTCTCTATAGGATATTCCAATTTGACCTATCAGCTTAAAATCGGTGAGTGGGAAGCTGTCCTGAGGAGACCACCGCTTGGTCCGGTCGCTCCTAAAGCCCATGATATGAATCGTGAACACCATATTCTTTCATCCATCCACCCGTATTACCAAGCAGCGCCTGAACCTATATTATTTTCGGATGATGACTCGATTGTTGGTGCCCCGTTTTTTCTTATGGAAAGAAAGCATGGAATTGTAATAGATTCCGAGTTTCCAAAAGGTATCGTTCCGACTGTCGAAAAATGCCGTCAACTCTCCAATATCATGGTTAATCAGCTTGCGGACCTTCATTCCATCCCATATGAAAAGACGGGACTGGCGGAGATCTCCAAGCCTGAAGGATTTATGGAGAGGCAGGTACGAGGATGGATTTCCCGATACGAACGAGCAAAGACAGAGGAAATCAAGGAAGTAGGCCCGCTCATCGCTTATTTACAAACGAATATACCGCATTATAGTCAAACTTCAATCATCCACTATGACTATAAAATCAATAATGCGATGTTCAACCATAATGTAAGCGAGATGGTCGGTCTTTTTGATTGGGAAATGGCAACTGTGGGGGATCCGCTGGCTGATTTAGGTGTTGCAATGAGCTATTGGACGGAAGAAAGCGATCCAGAGATGGTCAAAGTCGGTTTAGGTCAGGCTTCGATTACAACCTTGGATGGTTTTATGTCAAGAGACGAATTCATCCAAGCATATGCTACTAAAAGCGGCCTAGATGTTTCAAACATGGATTTTTATAGGACTTTTGGCTATTTTAAGTTAGCTGTCATCCTTCAGCAAATCTATTATCGCTATGAATTGGCACAGACCAAGGACGGCCGCTTTGCCAAACTGGGGCAAATGGTGAACAGTTTAATTACTCATGCAGCCCAAGTGGCCGCGAAGGAAGCCTGATGAGATGAAAAAGGTGCACATACAATTGCTGTTAAAAAAAGAAGGGATAGATAAAGCCAAGCTTCTGGACGCTGAGAAAGTGGCAGTCGTACTGGATGTGTTCTACCGACGACTATCGTATCTGCTCTTCATAACGGAGCAGAGCAAGTGATTCCGGTCCTTAACCCTGAGGATGCCCTGGTGAAAAGCAAAGGCATGGCCCCAGGGGAATGCCTGCTCGCTGGGGAGCTGAGGACCAAGTCGATTGAAGGTTATATCTACCCGAGTCCGACGCTTTTAAATGGGATGGTCCAGGGTAAAACGCTTGTCCTATCAATAACTAATGGCACGGTAGCGCTGCAAATTTCAAGTTCTGCCAAAAAGGTGTATATTTCCTCTTTGCTTAATAATCCATCCGTAGCAGAAAAGATAAAAAACGTTTACCAAACCGAAACCATTATTATTGTGTGTTCGAGAAATTCGGGTGAATTTAGTATGGAAGATTTTTATGGGGCAGGACACTTGATTGATTGTTTGGTTCAAGGTAAACGAGATGCTTTTATACTGAATGATGCTACCTTGGCTGCTTGCACATTTTATAGGAAGAATGTCGATGAAGCCTTTCAAATTATACAATCTTCGCATGTTGGACAACCATGATTTAAAGGACGATTGGAAATTGGCAGCTCAAAAGGGATCGATAACCCTTGTTCCTGAGTTGATAAACGGAAAAATTCAAACTGTAAAGAACAGCCAGTAAACGTTAGATGGTTACTGATGGGAAGGGGTGAAACAATGAGATTTTCACAGTCCATTGCTGTCATAACGGGTGCAGGTTCTGGTATTTGCAAATCGACAGCCCTTCGACTGGCAGAAGAGGGGGCAAAGTTTTTTTGGTAGGAAGAACAAAACGGAAGCTTAAAGAAGTAGCCGCCCAAATCAATGCCCGCCATACCATTCCGCTGGCTGATATTTTTCCTTCCGATGTTACGAAGAAGATGTGAAAGAGCTGGCATTGTACATTAAAGAACAATAATGAGGGGGAGAAAAATGAAAGCAATACAATTTGAAGCCTATGGTGGCCCAGAAGTCTTAAAGTTGACAGAAAAGGAAAAACCGACACCTACGGGATATGATGTGCTGATTGAAATTGACTGTGTAGGCGTTAACTATGCCGATACAGCTCGTCGGGAAGGACAGTATGTCGTGCCGACCCCACTCCCATTTATACCAGGTGCGGAAGTTGCGGGAGTTGTGGTGGAGGTAGGAGAAAAGGTTACAAAAATCAAGTCGGGAACAAGGGTTGTGAGTTTGATCGACTCAGGCGGGTATTCAGAATATGCTATATCCAATGAATTCTCAGTGATCCCGTTACCGGATGAAATTTCATTCCATGAGGCCGTTGCTTTACCGCTACAGGGTTTAAGTGCGTACCACATCTTGAAAACGATGGGACGTCTACAGCCGGGGGAAGCGGTACTTATCCATGCAGCTGCAGGAGGCGTTGGAACAATTGCGGTGCAACTTGCGAAAATATTCGGAGCTGGAAAGGTAATCGCTACTGCAAGTACGAAGGAAAAGTTGACACTGGCAAAAGAAATGGGTGCGGATGTGCTCATTGATTACACACAAGAAGGATGGGAGTTAGAGGTGAGAGAGGCAACCGATGGAAAGGGCGTGGACGTCGCGCTTGAAATGGCAGGTGGGGATATTTTCAATAAAACATTGAAATGTCTGGCCCCGTTTGGTCGATTGGTTGTTTTCGGCAATGCGAGTCGTGAAACATATACGATGAACCCCCAGACCTTAATGCGCCGTAATCAGTCTGTTGTAGGTTTTTTCCTGCCGCAAATCATGAAAAAACCAGATTTGCTGTTACCAAGTATCAAAGAGCTATTTTCGTACGTGGCCTCAGGTAAATTGAAATTGACAATCGGGGGCGTTTACCCTATTGAACAGGCAGCAGAGGTTCATGAAGAAATGAATTCGCGTCAAACGAAAGGGAAAATGATTTTGCAGGTTAAATAAGGAAGAGGGTGTCCTGGATTTGCAGGACACCCTCTTTAATGTGAAGGTTAATCCGTTTCGATGCTAACGTCTTTATCCGGGTGAAAAAAAGGAGCTTCAGGGTCTCGTTTTGCTTCTAACAGTTCCCGGTTTTCCGTAGAGTTCCAGCCAATATCATTTGTCGGGTGTACCCATTCATCTCCAGCCATGATTTCGGGATCCGTATCCTCGGACCAATTTTCAAGTGGTGAATTGTCGGAGGCATATTTACTATCCCCAATTACCACTCCGTAGTCATTCACAAAAGGAGCCTCTGGTTGTATCCCGGTATTTTTAAAGCTGGGCGCATTGATTTGATGGGGCTGAGTATCGGATAAGATCGGATTGTCCAACTTTTTTTTCATCGTAATCCCCCTTGTTTTAGTATTAATTTACGCGAATGAACTTAAATTATCCGTGAATAATTTTGATCCGAATTACCCCATTCTATCATGTAAACTTTTTTATAGAGGTGGAATGAAAATGAAAAGGAAAGCTAATGTGGATGGAGCTGTCAAAGCAAGTAAAACGCCGAAGAAGAATCAAGGCATAGATGAATTTTCTAATGAGTTTGCAGCAGATGAAAATGTCATGAAGGGTGCCAACCGCAATTCTAAGCAAGGAAGAAAAGGAAGAAGCTAAATGAATACACATACACGTAAAACAGAGAAACAAGAAGATAAAGTCCAATACGTACGAACGGAATTCGGAATGGAATTTAGTGAAGAAATGAATGCAACCAAGATTTATGAAATATTGGCTACAAAGAATAATAAAAAATAAAAAAGAACGGACCCGAAAATTGGGGTCCGTCCTTTTTTTTATAGGGTTGTGCTTTCAGTTTTTGAAAGGGAAAAAATCCTTGAACCTTTACCACTTGGATCAAAATAAGCAAGCATGATCGATGGTTGTTCAATAATGGTCCCATTTGTCAAATAACTTTCCAAATCAAAAGGAAGCTCTTCAATCAATGTATGCTTGAATATTTCCTTTTCGTTCAGTTGCAAGTCCTTGAAATCAGCTCCAAGATATTCAGGATTTTGAAGGACCTCATCATAAATCTTTGAACGTCCTTGTTTATCTAAAGCGGCTTCCCACCAAGGCTTACGTGGTTTATATTTTTGATTCGTAAAGTAATCCAATTTCATGAGTCCGAGTACGTTTTTCAACTGGTCGGTATTTCGTGCAGCCAGGAACTCTTCTAACCGCCTGAATAGATCTTCTAGCTGATGACCAATGCGTGACCAGCCCTGCTCATCCCAATAGGTTCCGAATTCCTGGAAAAAGTCGAACGGTGAGTTAAATACCGTTTCGACGAGGAACTCAGTCGTATAATTCATTCGATGATCGTTCCAGTACTTTTCAAGAACGTCTTCGACTTGTTTAATGCGGACAATATCATCAAAGGATAAAACGTTATTTCCAAGGATTTCGTAAGGAGCGTGATCACTATAAATATAATCGTGCTCGTCCGCTCTAATTCGCAACCCAGTGCCACGTAACATTTTTAAGAAGCCAAGTTGCATTTCCTCAGGACGAAGCGCAAAAACATCATTGAAGGTCTTTCTGAATGTCGAGTAATCTTCTTCAGGCAACCCGGCAATCAAGTCGAGATGTTGATCTATTTTCTGACCGTCTTTTACCATTGTGACGGTTCTGGTTAGCTTTTCGAAATTTTGTCTTCTCATGACGAGATCATTCGTGTGATCGTTTGTCGATTGTACACCGATTTCAAAGCGGAACAATCCGGCAGGTGCATTGTCATTTAAGAATTGAATGACTTCAGGACGCATGATGTCAGCTGTGATTTCGAACTGGAAAACGACCCCAGGTTGATGCTCATCTATTAGAAATCTGAACATTTCCATTGCGTAACTCCGGCTGATATTAAAGGTACGATCCACAAACTTAATCGTTTTTGCTCCATTATCCATCAAGTATCTGATGTCTTCTTTAATTTTTTCACGGTCGAAATAACGGACACCCACTTCAATCGACGATAAACAGAATTGACAGCTAAATGGACAGCCTCGGCTTGTCTCGATATAAGTAACCCGCTTGGATAATTCGTGACGGTCTTCCTCTAAACGGTAAGGTGATGGAAGGGATTTTAGGTCCACTTTACCATTCTGGGGCTGAATCACTTTCTTTCCATCTTGACGATAGGCAATTCCACTAACCTTCTTATAGTTTTGTTCTCCTTCAATTTCCGAGAGCAGGTCTTTGAAGGTAACTTCTCCCTCACCGATGACAATAAAATCGGCACCGGGAATTTGATCTAGCCAATCATGGACATCGTATGTAACTTCAGGTCCACCGAGGATGATAACTAATTCCGGTTTGATTTTCTTCAGCATGGCTACGACCTTCATGGTTTCTTCGATATTCCAAATATAACAACTGAACCCGATTACATCTGGCTTTTTAGAATAGAGGTCACCGACGATGTTCATAATCGGGTCTTTAATCGTGTATTCCGCTAGCTGTGCATCATACTCGGGCTGTGCATAAGCCTTCAGGTATCGTATGGATAGAGATGTATGGATGTATTTTGCATTAAGGGTACTAATAATTATATTCATAAAAAATGCGTGGAAAAAACGCCTATCTCCTTTCGCGTACATGTTATCTAAAAGTCAACAAGCACTAACGAATAATTTTACCATAGCCCTGTCCATTTGAAAAACCGATTATGGTCAAAAAGTGTTGTTTTAAAAAACGAAAAGGGGCTGTCTTATAAGTCCTTTTTCGAGTAAGAAAACGTAAAATTGAAGAGGCAGAAATGTTGTTAAATCAACATTTCTGCCTCTCTTTATTTATTCAATTGGGGCTCAATTACCCCTTTTCGGACTGCCCTTCTCATTTCTATATTCTTGTAGAAGATTCTTTACTTTCTTTACTAGGCTTTATATATTCTTTGATTTTACTTGCAAACTGTTTAGTCCGGGATATTTTCAATTCGATAATGGGCTGTGCCATGGAACCTATAATCTCGCTTGAAAGCATCACTGTAATCAAGAAGGATAGTCCAGCCAACATGATAAAGCTTTCGGTATCACTAAAGTATTCCTGGAGTGTGCTTTCACGGAAGAAACGAATGAAGAAGCCATGAAGCAAGTACACATAAAGGGTCTGCTTACCCCAGTTCGTAAAGAAATACTGTTGACGCGGAATAAAGGATAAAAAGCTAAACACCGTTATTACACTTAATCCGTAAAATCCAAGGCGTTTAAACATGGAAATGATGGACGTTTCTTCTAGCTCGGAATAGGGCTTTGAGCCAAGCAGCCATTTGTAATTGATGTCTGATTTTAAATAAAAACCAATGAAAACCACTAGAATGATAAGTAACGACGCTATATGGACTTTGGGTGTAAATAGTTTTTTTAAATGATCTTTATTTAAATGATATCCGATTAAAAACATAGGGAAAAACACAAAAGTTCTCGATAGGCTCAGGAAATTGGAGATGAAATCCATATATCCAACCAGTAAGGCGATAAGAAATGATAAACCAATACCAACAAGTGGCTTCAGTTTCGAGAAACCGAGCAGCATGACGTTCCAGCAAAATAAACTGATCAAGAACCAAAGAGACCATTGAGGGTTTAGCATGTCTACATTGAAGGATGAACGGTCATATAAGAAATAATAGTATACCGTGTAAATAATTTGGAAAATGACATAAGGCATGATCATTTTCATCGTGATCTTAGCTAGATATCCTTTCTGGTAAAAACCTTTTGCAAAAAAACCTGAAACAAGGATAAAGGCTGGCATATGGAAAGAGTAAATGGTTTTATATAGTGCGTAAATCACTTCACTATCGTTTATATAAGTGTTTAACAAATGTCCAAAAACAACAAAGCCCATGAGTATGAACTTAGCATTGTCAAAGAAAAAATCACGTTGTTTCATAGATGCCTCCAAGAATTTATTTTAAGGGCTAGATTCATTGTCTTATATACCCTAAAAAAATAGAATGAAATCCATAATCTTTAAAAAGCTTATATTCACCATATTGAAAAATAAAATTTCATGATGGCTCCTGGTGTATTCACCATTAATGAATAATTATATTCTACTGTTTTTTTGGAATTGCGAGGGAATTAGGAGGAGATGTCGAATTATAATGTTAAATAAATGAAACGCGTGGTTATGAAAGGGGTGTAAATTATGAATGTGGAGTATGAGGCTGTCTATAATGAGGAAATCATCAGGTTGAATCAGCAAATTGCAGAATATAAGGAAATGTTTAATTTCATTATAGAGCCCCTTATAATGATGGATGAAAATCTGGGCTTTTCTTACGCGAATGAGGCGGCATGTTTGTTGCTGGATATATCTAGAGAGAAATTGACTGAATTGAGGCTAACTGACTTTCTTCAGGAAAGTTCCTTTTTTGATGTAAACCTTCAGGAAGGATTCAACAGCCTAAAAAATTCTCATAGGGGAGAGGTACAACTTCTGACTGGAATCAAGAAGGAACTTGAGTTTATAAGGATTGGTACACTTTCAAATGGTAAGGGCATTTTTCGTTTGGAAGAGGTGACAGAAGTCAAACGGGTAGGGGAAGGTCTGAGGTCACCCAAACTGTTTTTGGGTAATTATGATAGGGAAAAAGAGGGCATTCTTCTTTTGGATCGTGAAGGAGTCGTAGTGGAGGTGAATTCAGCATTCATTGATGGCCTCAAAATCAATAAAGGGGAGCTGATAGGCAAAAAAATGTCCGAGTTGATGACGCATGAATATGAGCCTACCGTGAAAAAAGGGGTTGATAAAATATTTTCTACGTTGAAATCGATGGGGGAATTGGAGGTAACGCTTCATGGCAAGCCTTGTCGGTTTACTTTTTCAACCAGTTCGACAGTCGGCAATGAATATTTCAAGTCGACTTTTTCCAAGATTACAGAATCAAAAATCATGGAAAAGAAATTAGAGACGAGCGAAAGGATATTTGCAGAATTATTTGATCAGTCCATGGAAGGAATCATTTTTTGGAATGAGGACGGAATCATTTTCCGGGTGAATCACTCAGCTTGCAAAATATTTGAATCTACGAGGGAAGAAATGCTCGGCAGTGACACCTGGAAGTATATCTTTAAGAAAAATCATTACTTTAAGCGAATGCTCGCCACTTTTGAGAGAGATGGACAAGTTAGGGACGATATTTTTTATAAAATGCCAAATAACCAAATAAAATTGCTTGAATTAACAGCAAAGAAACATGAGGGCGATGGGTATAATGTAACGATTATTCGCAATGTAACCGAACGTTGGGAGATAGAAAAGGAATTACGGAAAAGTGAGAAGAAATTCAGGAAGATTTTTGAGGGTTCAATGGATGGAATGATTTTATGGAATAAAGAAGGGTTCACAGACATTAACGAATCCGGGAAAGCGATTTTGGGAATCTCCAAGGAAAGACTTCTATCTTTGTCTGTTAAGGAATTCATCGAAAAGATACCGGGAAATGCAGAACAGTTCAATGCCTATGTGGAAGAGGTGTATAAAAAAGGAGTATATTCTTCCATCGTTCCGCTAAAGTTTGAAGATGGAAGTGTTAAGCATATTGAATTTTTGACCAGGAGCAATTTATATTCCAATCTGAATTTAACCGTTTTTCGAGATGTTAGTGAAAATCTTGAGATGCAAGAGCAAATCAGGAAATCAGATACATTACATGTAGTTGGTGAACTTGCTGCAGGGATTGCACATGAAATTAGGAACCCCATGACGGCTTTGAAAGGGTTCATCCAGTTGCTCGAGGACATGGTCCAGGAAGATTTTTCTACCTATTTTCAAATCATCACTTCGGAAATAAAGCGAATAGAGACCATCATTACAGAGTTTTTGGTTTTGGCAAAGCCACAGGCACTTCAATACCTGGCACAAGATGTACAGATAATCATGAAGGAGACACTTGAGTTATTAGCCGCAGAAGCTTTACTTAATAATATCCGGTTTGAGACGGACTTCGAGGGTGCAGAGTTCAATGTATTTTGTGAAGCAAACCAGTTAAAGCAAGTGTTCATCAACATTATAAAAAATGCACTGGAAGTTATGCCGGATGGAGGGACCATCCGTATTAAGAGTCAAGTCTCGGAAAAGCACGTTTGTATATCGATTATCGATCAAGGAAATGGGATTTCTGAGGACAAATTGAAAAAATTAGGTGAACCTTTTTATACGACAAAGGAAAGAGGAACAGGGTTAGGGTTGATGGTTAGCTATAAAATTATAGAAGAACATAATGGCTACATCGAAGTGGAGAGCGAAGTTGATAAAGGGACAGGGTTTCATATATTTTTACCTTTAAAAAGTAAAGCATAAGAGAAGTCTTCTAATTTAATTTTTCCTCATCAGAATGGACTTTAAATCTTTCATATTATGAAAGGTTTTTTTTTCGATAAAAATATTACCTATTCATGGGTGTCAGTATATTGAGGTTCCCGTCATTTTCTGTCTTGTAGTGCTTTTTATTTTAGCGCAATTTAAGAAGTTTTGTCTTTTTTTGCGAACCTATTTACATATAAGGTATATTTTGTAATAATTCTTTATTATGATCAAACTTTAAAAGGACGGAGTAGTGAATATAGGTATGAATTGTCGGAATGCTGTAGCAATTTGTAGTGAAATACGAATAAAGCGTTGGGAAATGATAGAGTTTGCACAAACACATGGTATGAGTCACGAACATACCATTCGAATCAGCGAAGAACTGGATAAGCTGATTAATGAATATTTGATTCTGCAACATCATACGCCTGTAGAAATGAGAGTGGAAACACTAGACATGGTGGTTGTCATGCAGGAACCATTTTACAATGATTACTTCCTATCAAATGCTGAATAGGAAGTTGATGGATATGAATTTTTAACACTGGGTAGCGGTGACTAAATCGAAATCGAGGTCAAGGATGGAATATATAAAAATATTAATAAGAGGGGAGATTAGTCAGGCAGCCCTATTTTTCATAGAAGGAGAATTAATGAATGTCATCGTCAAGAATCCAGATCAATTTAATTCTGGTGATACTGTTATCTGCCTGTATGAATCTCAAAAATTCGAAACGAAAATCATAAAAAAGCAAGACAATAATTTATATTTATTTGTTCCCTGGTTCGAAGCTCTTCAGGATAGTGAACGGAGAAGAGCAGCAAGGGTGTCTTATGTTGTGGAGGGACAAGTTCAATCCGGTAAAAAGTACGAAAGAGTTCGATTGATTGATTTAAGCATAAGGGGTATTGGGTTTTCGTGTGAAAAAAAACTATTGAATACGGAGTTGCAAGTGATAAGCTTTATGATTGAAGATGTCACTAATCATTTTACTATCAGGATTCAAAATGAACAGAAGTTGGATGATATATATCGGTATGGGGCTAGCTTCATAGGGGTTTCCGTCAAAGACCTGTTTTACGTCAGAAGGTATATCCTTAACAGGCAGCTTGAAAAATTATCAGCTATGGCTATATAAAAAAGGGCTGACTCCCATAAAAGAGCCAGCCTTTGTAATGTGTCTAGTTATAGGATTTCCAATAAAATCACCATAAATAAGAGCCCGACAATGAAGGAATAAGTAGAGGTCCGCTCATTTCCATCCCCGTGGCTTTCGGGAATCAATTCTTTATAGACGATGAAAAGCATGGCTCCAGCCGCAAAGGCAAGACCATAAGGAACCAGGAATTCGATATAAGAGGTCAAATAATAGCCTAATAGGCCTGTGACGATTTCTATAGCGCCGGTTAATGTAGCAATGATGAAGGCCAAAAATTTCCCAATCTTTTGATTGATCAAGAACAATGCAACGAGCAAGCCTTCTGGAGCATTTTGGAGACCTATTGCAAAAGCTATCAAATTCCCTGTATCAGGCGCGTTAGATGCATAACTTACTCCTACCGATAGGCCTTCCGGAATATTATGCAATGTGATGGCTGTAACGATGAGCAAAGCTTTTTCATCAAATTGAATGCCACTTTTCGTATGACCGAGATCGATATGTGGAATGTTTTTTTCCATCATGGTCAAAGTTATAACCCCTAGGAAAACCCCTACTATAAGTTGAATATATCCCCCGGTAGCCAAAGACTCTGGAATTAGGCTGAGCATAGATGCCGCCATCATGATTCCAGCCGTGAAGGCTAAAAGTGTGTCTCTAAAGCGATGGGTAATGGAACCTTTAATGAAAAGGATCGGTAGAGCACCGGCTCCTGTAGACATAGCAGAGAGGATGCTGCCTAATAAAACTCCACTCATAAATTTCTCCTTTCCAGGTTCTTGTCAATTCTCTTTTTTCTAGGTGAAACAATAATTTATTGTATTTCGAATATCCGATTTGGTGCCAGTATGATCGGTATATGTTAATGGATGATTATGTTTCGGTATGCCATTTTTTTAACATCAAATCAGATGGCAACATCACGCTTATAATTCCTAGCAATGGCAAGAACCCTACAATTTTAATCATGGATGCAATTCCGATAATATCGGCAATCGCCCCAAGTGAAACGGATCCAATCGCCCCCATGCCAAAAGCGAGCCCTACAGTCAGGCCAGCCATCGTTCCAACTTTACCGGGAACTAATTCCTGTGCATAAATCACGGTAACGGAAAAACTGCTCATGATAATGAATCCTGCGGCTAACAATAGAATAAAGGCTGCGGTGGGTGGCACGAATGGCAACAGAGCCGTTAAAGGTGCACTTGCAGCAAAGGAAAAAAGAATCACGTTTCTTCGTCCGAAACGGTCGGCGAGCGGCCCACCGAAAAATGTCCCCACTGCCCCGGCGGCTAAAAAGGCGAAAAGAAAGATTTGTGCTGCTTTTATCGTGAATAAGTGCTGTTCGATTAAGTAGAAACTATAAAAATTCGTCATGCAGGATACATACCAGGAGCGGGCGAAAATGATGAATAAAATCAAGATCAAGGCTTTGGCCACTTTATTGGTACGATCCTTATTAATGACTTTGGCAGTGAGGGTTTTTGGCTGGAAATGCACGAGCCTGTGAGCATACCACTTGGCAATGTACAGTAATAGCATGACTGCGGCAAAGGCGACGAAAGCAAACCAGAGAGCACCTTTTTGGCCGAATGGAACAAGTATGATAGCAGTGATGAGAGGAGCAAGCGCTTGGCCACTGTTCCCCCCTACCTGGTAAATCGATTGGGCCAGACCTCTTCGAGGACCTCCAGCCATGTATGCAACCCGTGAGCCTTCTGGGTGGAAGATTGCTGATCCAAGGCCCATTAATAGAACAGCACCAAGTATGATTGTATAGTTTGGTGCGAGAGCCAGGATGATGACCCCGATTAAAGTGCTGGTCAATCCGATTGGCAAGGCATAAGGAAGAGGCTTTTTATCGGTATAAAAGCCGACCGCTGGCTGTAAGAGAGATGAAACGATATTCAGGCAGAAGGCAATCATGCCGAGCTGAGTATAAGTAAGGGACATTGATTCTTCTAGGATGGGAAACATGGCCGGTACCACGGCCTGAAGGGAATCGTTCATTAAATGACATATCCCGATGATAATCATGATTTTGAGGGTCATCTCTTGATTTTTAGGTATGGGTTTTGATGCCGTGGTACTCGCCATATGTATTTTTCCTTCTTTCTAGACTAGAATCTTATATATTCTTAGCGCTTTTTCACCATATAGATTATAGAAGGCGGTTATATTACTCATTACAGTCCTCTTTTAAGGTTGGTAAACTAATCATAAATGTTGTACCCTCTAAAGGTTTACTTGTAACCTCGATTGTTCCATTGAAGAGTTCGATGATTCTCTTACATACGAAAAGTCCTAAACCGGTGCCTTCCTTCTTGGAAGTATAGAATGGCTCGAATACTTTATGGATATCGTTTGCATCCAATCCATGTCCAGAGTCGGTGATTTCTATTATAGCTTCTTGCTTTTTTTGATAAATATGTATGGTTAGCTTTTGACCTTGCTCCATAGCCTCAAACCCATTTTTGGCTATATTAAGTATGACCTGCTTAAGTTGGTCCTTCGTACAGTTTACAGGGACTGGTGACCTAACTATATCCCATTCCACTTCAATATTGTAATACCGGGCTTCGGATTCTATTATTGGCCTTAGTTCGGCAACGATGCCGCGGACATCATAGGAGGACAAGTGCTGTACCATCGGTTTTCCTAAAATTAAAAACTCACTGACGATGCTATTTATCCGTTCTATCTCCTTCATGATGACAGAATAATAGAACTGGTCTTGCTCATCGGGATGTTTTTCATTAAGCAATTGGACAAGTCCTTTAATGCCGGTAAGTGGATTTTTGATTTCATGTGCCGTACTTGCGGCAAGCGTACCCACGAAATTCAGCTTTTGATCATCGATTAGTTGTTTTTGCTTCTTGGATTCCTTGCGAAAGAGCAACTCATAATCAATGATATATATCACGTTAGTAATGATGAAGGTGAAAAATATACAAGAATAAAATACATTGATGTGGTGGGTATCGACCTTATCCGGCATTTTAACAGATAGAGACCAGTCGGCTTCTGACAAGGGAATGCTCACCCATCTTGAATTTGAAGTAGCTTCTTCTATATTAACATCAAGAATCCTATCGCCATTGCTTGCTTGGAGTTTAACCGTTTGATTGGGTAAAAGTATTTTCATGATATTCTCTACATAATCGAATGCTATGTGTACCATTAAAAACCCCTGTACTTTTTCTTCATTTTCTAATAAAGGGGAAAACATGGTGAAACAGTTACAATTTAAGTCATCAAGTTCCGGTTTACTGACCACTAACGGTTTATGAGTATTAACAGCCAAGTCCATATCCTCTTGCTTGATCAATTTGGAATGGTTGGCCTGCTCGCTTGTACTATGTATGGCGATTCCTTCTTCATTCAACAGGTATATGTCTAAGTACCTTGAGTCTGTATCTATAATGGAGTGTAATATTTTCTTTGTTCGATCGTCCCTATATGGAATGGAGATACTGAGACTTAACAGTTCAACATTTTCCTTGGTTTCACTGATAACTTGGTCGATATATTTTTGATAAACGGATCCAATCTTCTCGGCTTGGGCTTGCCGTTCTTTTTGGATGGCTTGATTGAAGTATAACCAATAAATGATAGTTAAAATGATTAATGGTAAAATAACAATGAATATATATTTCAAAAATCTTGGTCTAAATCTCATGAGGTCACTACTTTAATTTTTTCTTTTAGTATATCAAACTGGATGATTAAACAATAGCCATACACATTAGGCAAAATTGACAAAAAGGACATAATAGAATATAATAACTTTTAATTCAAGATATTTTAATTAAAAATTTTAAGGTTGTGAAGTTATGGAAAATGATAACATCCAACAGTCATTAAAGCTGTTTATCGTGATGTCAAGAGCTCATCGGTCGATTAATGATATAGTGAATAAACATATAGCCGAAGCGGGCTTGAACCCTACTGAATTTGCCGTGCTAGAACTGTTATATCATAAAGGGGATCAACCGCTTCAACAAATTGGCGGAAAAATCTTGCTTGCTAGCGGTAGCATTACTTATGTGGTGGACAAGCTCGAACAGAAGGAATTTTTACAGCGGATAGCTTGTAAAGATGACCGCCGTGTAACGTTTGCCAAAATCACGGATAAAGGCAAAGCCTTTATTGAGAGTGTCTTCCCAGATCATGAAAAAAGAATCGATGATATCATGAGCGTCCTTACGCAAGAGGAAAAAGCGACTGCAATTGAATTACTGAAAAAAATCGGTTACTCTACGAAACAATAGTCTTGTAAACCAGCACCTTAATTAAATTGAGGTGTTTTTATATTTTTTTATCCTGAGGTTTGTCCACGGTCAAGTTCATGCAGGTGCTTTTTCGTGAATAAGAAGGCAATGCATTAGAACATGGCGAATTTATTATTATACGGTTATTCAAAATGACCGATACAATTGATGATATTGGGGTGTAAGCATGAAATTTAATGAGTATGCGTATGAACGTCCGGAATTGGATGAAATTAAAGGGAAGTTCACGAAAGCTCTTCAGAAGTTTACGGATGCGAATGATGTAGAAAAACAAGTGGAAGCAATAAATGAAATCAACGTCATTCGAAACTATGTAGGCACGATGAGTAATCTTGTCTATATTCGGCATACAATAGATACAACAGATGAATTTTATAAAGCTGAGAATGATTATTTAGATGAATTCTCCCCGGAGATGGAAGAAATGACTTCCACATTTTATGCTGAACTTGTCCAATCAAAATTTCGCCCGCAGCTTGAGGCAAAGTGGGGCAGTCAACTCTTTGATCTTGCTGAGGCACAGCTTAAAACGTTCTCCCCGGAGATCATCCCGCAATTGCAAAAGGAAAATAAGCTATCAAGCGAGTATTCACAGCTAATTGCCTCAGCAAAAATAGATTTTATGGGAGAAGAGCGGACGTTGGCACAGCTTCAGCCCTTTAGAGAGTCGGAGGACCGTTCGGTTAGAAAAAATGCAAGTGAAGCTTATTATAACTTCTTTGCAGAAAAACAGGACGAATTAGATCGGATATTTGATGAGCTAGTGAAGGTGCGCGATGAGATAGCAACAACATTAGGGTATGAAAATTTCGTCGATCTCGGCTATTATCGTATGACTAGGACTGATTATGACGCGGAAATGGTAGCAGCATTCCGTAAACAGGTGAAAGAGGAAGTGGTCCCGCTTGTTACCCGTTTGATGGAACGTCAGCAGAAACGGCTTGGTCTTGAGGAACTCTATTATTATGATGAGAATTTTCAGTACAGTACGGGAAATGCCATCCCTAAAGGCGATGCGGATTGGATCGTGGAAAATGGCCAAAAAATGTACCGTGAACTTTCTGCCGAAACGAATGAGTTTTTCAATTTTATGATGGATAATAACTTAATGGATCTTGTGGCGAAAAAGGGAAAAGCCAGTGGAGGCTATTGTACATTTATTGAAGACTATAAAGCTCCATACATTTTTTCGAACTTCAACGGAACTTCCGGTGATATCGATGTTCTTACACATGAGGCAGGACATGCTTTCCAAGTGTATCGCAGTCGTAACCTGGATATTCCTGAATATAATTGGCCGACATACGAGGCTTGTGAAATCCATTCGATGAGCATGGAATTCCTTACATGGCCATGGATGGAGTTGTTTTTCAAAGAAGATACCGAAAAGTACAAGTTTTCTCATTTAAGTAGCTCGCTCGTGTTTCTGCCATACGGGGTAGCTGTCGATGAATTCCAGCATTTTGTGTACGAAAACCCAAAGGCATCGCCACTTGAAAGAAGACAGGCATGGCGTAAAATCGAGCAGGAATATTTACCTCACCGTAATTATGAAGGAAATGAATTTTTAGAAGGTGGGGGCAATTGGCAACGGCAAAGCCATATCTATGAATCTCCGTTTTATTATATTGACTATGCATTGGCACAAATCTGCGCTTTCCAATTTTGGAAAAGATCCATGGAAGAAGACGAGAATGCTTGGAAGGACTATCTAAACCTTTGCCAGCTTGGTGGAAGTAAATCTTTCCTAGAGCTGGTGGAATCGGCTAACCTGGACTCTCCATTTACAAAAGGGACTGTTCAATCTGTTGTAAGGGTTATTGATGAATGGCTTAGTTCTGTCGATGACCAAGCCTTATAATTTTCGGAGGCTAGTGAATCACAAGCGTTTCTTGAGGGGATTTACCTTAAGAAACGCTTTTAGTTTATTGGACCGAAAGCATTTCCATTAATTCAGGTTAATATGACTTGGCCTGTCTTAAATTCCCCCCACTTACATATAGATGTAGGGAGGAGGGGAGTACATGCTTTCAAGATGGTCAGGGATTTTTCAGGTTGCAGCCGTTTATGTGGGTACAGTTGTCGGAGCGGGTTTTGCAACGGGAAAAGAAATTGTTGAGTTTTTTACCCGTTACGGCTTTTACGGCTTTATCGGGATTTTAATAGCAGGATATATTTTCATTTTCAGTGGTACGAAAATCATGCTGATTTCTGCAAGAATCAGGGCCTCTTCTTATGAAGAGTTCAATCAGTTTTTATTCGGGAAAAAACTTGCGGTATTTATCAATATCTTTTTCCTTATCATGCTTTTAGGTGTAACAGCGGTCATGATTTCGGGTTCAGGTGCCGTTTTCGAGGAACAGCTTGGAATCTCGAAAAGTATCGGAAGCTGGGCTACGGTCACTTTGGCTTCACTGGTATTGATGCTTGGAATGCGAGGGCTTTTCACAGTCAATACGTTTGTTGTACCAATCATGATTCTATTTAGCTTGATTCTTTTCTTCTCCACTTTAGAAAATGGTGATTTTATATCTTATCTCACACAAGTCCCAAAAGAAGGCATCAGCTTGAAGATGATTTTCTCCCCATTTGCCTATACCGCTTTTAATCTGGCTTTAGCGCAGGCGGTGCTTGTTCCGGTCGCGTATGAGGTCAATGACGAAAAGATTATCAAGAAAGGGGCTATCCTCGGTGGTGTATTCCTTACGGTCATTCTGCTGACTGGCCATTTTTCACTCATGACCCTTCCTGATGTGACTAACTATGAAATTCCTTCGGCGGTCATTATGAAAACGGTGGGAGGGCATTTACATTGGATGTTCATTCTTGTGATCTATGGGGAAATCTTCACTTCGGTCATCGGAAATATTTACGGATTGCAGAAGCAAATCAGTAACTATATCAAAGTGCCAGGCATAGTCATCGTTGCCTTCAGTTTTATTGTAGCATTGATCATTGGCGCATACGGATATGGAAGGCTCTTGGGTTATCTCTATCCGGTATTTGGATACATAAGTTTACTGTTTTTAATCCTTGTTTGGAAAAGCAACACAGGGAAAAGGATATAAATATAGAGGGAAAGGTTTCAACCTTTCCCTCCATGTATAGATCATGATTCTTTCATCAGTGTTTTAGCCATCTCTAGAAAAGCATCGCGGTAATCAGTGTCTGTCTTTGTGAACATGGTTAAGCGGACAGGAGCCTTCTCATCTTTAAGCAAGACTGAAGTAACTACATCATCGCCGTTCACGACTTCGTAGCCGGACCCGTTATCTATATTTAGTGCTGGATCTTCAATCTTATTTGATATGCTTTTCAGTTGGGTTTGAACATTTTCCTCAACTTCATCCCAATTGACATCCTCCGTTAATAATTCAATCCTCATAGACACAGAGTCATCATCAGTAAGGAATAAGATATCTTTTCCAGGTTCTTCAGCGGTCAATTCAAATTGTTGCAATACATAAAGGCTGAATGGTTGGTTATCACTATTTTTCAGGAAAGCCGTTTCTTCTTTTGCCTCCCCATTAAGTGTATACTGCAGATTTTGTTCCATAAGTCTCACTTTTTTTGTTTCTTCAGGATTACTATCAGACTCATTGGATGAGCCGCCTTTATTCTCTTCCTTTACCGGTGATTTTTGTGGTTCAGCCGTCTTGTCATCCGTGGTTGTCCCACAGCCAGTCAGCAGAAATGCCACCATTGTCGCTCCACCTATATACTGTGTCCATTTTCTCATCTTTTTTCCCTCGACTTTCTGTTTGAATTCTCTTATGTGTGTAAAGGTATTTCCTTCAGGCGAGCAAGCCTTTTATATATAGACGAATGAAAAAGAAAAAAGTTACAAATAATGTATAGTATACAAATATACCATAAAGTTCCTCAATAGAAAAACGGAATGGTCATTAACCATTCCGCTAAGTCTCGTACCATCATCCAATGATTTTATAATTTTTATGATTGACAACTGTTTTCTGTTCAAGTTCCAAGTCAAGGTAATTTTCCATATACGTGACATCCACGATTACAGAGTTCTCGTTCACTTTCTCGACGATTCCTTGCAAGCCATCTCTAAATTCAATGATATTTCCAACTTCCGCTTTCTTCATGGTAATCATCCTTTCCCATTTCATTTTCAATGATAATCAGTAACTATGAATAAATGGATTATTCGAACACCTTGCTGTTTAGATTTTGACCTGGGGAGTGCAAGTAAAGAGAATTCATATCTCTTCGGTGAGCAGAGTGGTTATAATGACTAGTTAGAAAGTACAGGTCTGGGTGAAACATGGGTGGTTTATGCTATATTATGGAAAATCATATGAGCATAGTTACCCTTACTTGTATGTAACTGGATGATACTTATGTACGAAAAATACCAATCTATTTACATTATGATATTTTACTTTACAGTTTGCACTATTTTTGGGTATTCGTAAAGAATAATATAGGCAAATTGACCACAAAAACTTATGGTTCTTTATTTGAGTTAAGCTTATGTTAAAATAGAAACGGAATTTCTCCTACCCCGAGTATGAAATCGACAATTAATTGAGGAGGAAATAGGATGGATGCCGAAGAAGCAAAACTTGTCCTAGATAAATTAGCGAATCGAGAAATGAAGGAATTCAGGATCAATAAAGAAGATTTTTTGAGTTTTCGCGAAGTTCTTGTACAAAGAGCTGATTTCAAACATTTCCGAGGAAATGCCCAGCATAATGGGGAAGTCATTTATACTTATTTAGAGGAAGCAAGAAGTTAAATTAGGAAGGACGTCTCAATTAGGAGGCGTCCTTTTCCTATTAAAAGGTAATTTCCATTTCCTTTCTCAATTTATGCAGAGTGGTTTTTCGCCATGATTTGACGGCGGCAGTTGATACATTAAACATGTTTGCAATTTCATTCTGGTTTTTATCTTCGATGAAAGTCAAGATAAGCCAGCGCTTCTGGTTCAGTGTCAAGTTTTCCGTGTAAGCCATGAAGTTTTCCATCATGAAAGCTTCTTTATCTAACGAAAAGGGGTCTATAACATCCAGGAAAGCTCTATCAACTGGCTGGCTATGTGTATCGTATTTATGCTGGCGTTTTAATTCATTGATGATTCTTCCTTTTATGACTGTATAGGCGAAGTTGGAGAATTTTCCGTTTGCTTCATCGTACTTGTCCTGTGATTCCCATAACGCGATCAATCCAATTTGAAAGAAGTCCTCTTTATTTTTGTAGATGGAGAGTGATTTAATAACATGATGAATCATCGGAGTGAACTGTTGGGATAAATTTGAAAATCCGTCCATTTTCTACACCTTTTTAAAAAGTGCACTTTTTGTGTATTCCCGGGTGCTTACAGCTTAAATAAATTCAGAGGATTTATCGAAAAGGAAAAATTGATAAAATTTGGGCTGCAAAATTGAATTTTGCAAGGGCAAATTGTGAAAACGGCCATTACATTTGTTGAATTTTGAAGTTTTGTATGAAAAGGGCACAATAAAAAAAGCACATCCGGAGACCGGATATGCCTGACATAACCTATTGATTATTTTTTCGATAGGTTTTAAGTTCCTTGATTATGATTTCTTTCAATCTATCATTTTCATTCATAATGAGTCCGTACATATATAAGGATGCCTTTTTCTTTTTCCAGAGAATTCTTCCCTGTAGGGTGATTTCATCCCTATTCATGATGAAGGTTAGCAAAAGTTCGAGGTCCGCTTGTTCGGGAAGGTCAAGAGTGGACTGAAACTTTAGCCCGCCGGCACTTATATCGAGAACGGACATGGCTCCATTCCGGCTTTTGTTTTCCAAGTTGTTTATTCTAATGATGCTAAAAAAACCAGAAAGTGGAGGGTCGAAAGGGAAACGAAATGCTTCATCTCTATTATATTTCACAAGGTATCCTCCAGGATATTTCTTAATTTTTCTTAGTAATCATTTTTTACTGATAAATGATGTGAAACATGCATGGTGCTAGCTCAACTCTGTGATTTTCGGAATCCGGCGTTCACGGCCTCTTGTTCTGTACAAAATAATTCTTCCTCTTTTGTTATTTCATAGTACTGTCCACTCGGTATGTGGTAGATCTTATCACCTTTTGAATTGATGTTTCCTTTAATTTCCGGATTGGAGCAAGAGGATTTTTTCGTTGGTTTATCTATTGTCACTTTATCAGCCTTTGAATCATCAAAGCCTTTCGAAGTGGCATAGTTTTCCAACGACCAGATGCCAACTTCCTTTTTTTGCGCTTGTTTCTGAATGGCTTCTAATTCGTCAAGGTATTTTGTATTAGGGGCATATACGTATGCAACCCGGGCCAGCCCTTTTTCTAGCAGAAGCTTATTCACCATTTTTCCGTCTACATAAAAATAGGCCAACAGACGTCCGTATTTATCCCTTTCACCAATTCCGGTCTCAACTTCTACTTCCGATCCTGCGGGCATCAGCTCTTTAGTAAATTTGCTAGCTTCAGGACCAAAAGGTTGAACGGGTTTGGTCGGGTGGACGGTTTCCGGTGTATCTATTAAAAGAAGTCTAACCGTTTCTTCTTTGCCGTTAGCCGTTTTGATTTTCACCGTATCTCCGTCAACTACGCGGACTATTTTCGCCGTGAAGGTTTTCCCTTTTGATTCATTGGCTTCTTCGTTGTCTGTAGAAAGGGTGTTTTCCGTTGAAGACGTCGTATTTTCCCCGGTGGAATTTTCTTCTGTTGAATCGTCCACCATTTCCTGGCAACCTGTTAACGTAAGCAGACATATTGCCATCAGGATGAGTAAATGTCTATAAGATTTAAAAAATGTATGTGTATTCACCATTATTCCTCCATTCAAGTTGTTTTCCATGGTGCCATGGATTAGTAAGGGTTCGAAAATAATACTACCTTATTGAATGGTGAAAGAAAATGAAAATTATTCTATGTTTATATTATCCATTTTTTTCTCTGATGGTTTATTCTTATAATGAAACCGTGAGGCATGAAAGGTAGGAACGAAAACTATGTTCAAGCTTGAAAACGTTACATCTAAAGGGATTCTAACTATTGATCATCTTGAAATCCCAGCAGGAACGATCACCTGTTTGACTGGGGAGAGCGGGGCCGGGAAAACTTCGCTGCTTCGACTATTAAATAGAATGAATGAGCCTGACACGGGGGAGATTTTTTATCAAGGGCAACTCCTTGAAACTCTCAACCCGGTAGCGCTCCGTCGAAAAGTCACGATGCTTTCTCAAACAGCACTTACTTTACCTGGAACCATTGAAGAAAACCTGCAAATGGGGTTAGCGTTGACGGATAGGGAACCGCGATCAAAGGACGAGCTCATGAAAGTGCTTGAGACCACTTTATTGAAGAAACCTTTATCAGCTGATGCAGAGAAACTGTCGGGTGGGGAGAAGCAAAGATTGGCACTGGCAAGGTTACTTCTGTTAAAGGCTGACGTGTATTTATTGGATGAGCCGACATCCGCGCTTGATGAAGAAACAGAATTGGAGGTCATGAGCCGATTTATAGCAGAAGTGAAACAGGAAAGGGGAACGGTGATCATGATCACTCATTCGAAGCGACTTGCGGATACTTGCGCTGAGAGAAGGATTGTCCTTAAAAAGTCTACGGAGGATGACTATTAATGGAGAGTAGTGGGATAATAGATATTGAGCTCTGGCGGTTATGTGCGGCCTATTTATTTGTCGTACTACTACTAGTAATTGTGAAATGGCGAGGGATATCACGAGAAAAACAAATTTTGCTTGCTACAATAAGGATGACGATCCAACTCATTCTTGCTGGCTATGTATTGACCTATATATTCGAAAATCCTCATCCATTGCTATCGATAGGGTTTTTGTGTTTGATGGCTTGGTTTTCCATCCGTAATATCTTTAACCAAATATCATTTACGCTAAACAAGAGAATTAAACGCATGGTGATTTTAAGCATGCTCACTGGGCCGATGGCGGCTTTGTTTTATTTTAACCTAGTCGTCATCCACTTCACGCCTTGGTATGAACCACGTTACTTTATCCCGATTGCCGGGATGATTGTCGGGAATGCGATGACGGGAGTTACGTTAGCTTTAAAAAATCTGCATGACGGAATTACCACTAATCGCGAAAAGGTGGAGGCATTATTGATGCTTGGTGCGACTCCGCAAAAGGCAGTCAAAAAATATGTCGATGCAGCTTTCGACTCGGCCGTTTTACCGACCCTGAACAACATGTTAGGAATGGGTATCATTTTCCTTCCGGGTATGATGACTGGGCAAATTCTTTCGGGTATCAGTCCTCTCATCGCCATAGAATATCAAATTGCGATACTCATTGGGATTCTTGGTAGCGTTTCAATAACGGTCATTCTTTTTATCATGTTGAGCTTTAAGGCATTTTTCACAAAGACCGCTCAATTGGCCATCTAAACTTAAAACTCCGGTAAAGTAATTGTTGCAGTTTTATCTTTAATTTTGTACGATTCATAAGTACAGGATAGTTATGGTTTGTCTGTTGAGAATGATAATGATATTCTGAATAGGAAATCATATGATTTTCGTAACTTTCTTAGTAAGAATAGGGGAAAACCTTACATAGCCTATTCTTCTTAATTTATCTTAAAGGAGATTGATTGATATGGTAGAAAAAACATTTACAGTAACAGCAGAAACAGGGATTCATGCTCGTCCGGCTACATTGCTTGTACAAGCTGCAGGTAAATTTGATTCAGAAATTAACCTTGCATATAAAGAGAAAAAAGTGAATCTTAAGTCCATTATGGGTGTTATGTCACTTGGTATCGGAAAAGGTGCAGAAATCACGATTACTGCTGAAGGAAGCGATGAAAACGACGCTCTTAAAACACTATCTGACACATTGAGCAGAGAAGGTTTAGCAGAGTAATGTCCACACTGATAAGTGGAATTGCAGCTTCAAGTGGGATAGCCATCGCTAAAGCCTATCGTCTGATCGAGCCGGAATTATCTGTCGAAACCAGAAACGTTGAAGACGTTGAGGCTGAAATATCCCGTTTTAAGGAAGCGATTCAAAAATCAACAGTCGAATTAGAAATCATTAGAAACAAGGCAGAACAGGATTTAGGTCCCGATAAGGCGGCCATATTTGATGCTCATTTACTGGTGCTTTCCGACCCGGAACTGTTAAGTCCCGTCCAGGACAAAATCCAGTCAGAGAAAGTGAATGCTGAATCTTCCTTGAAGGAAATTGCAGGCATGTTCATCTCGATGTTTGAACAAATGGATAATGAATATATGAAGGAACGAGCTGCCGATATACGGGATGTAACAAAACGTGTGCTATCACATCTTTTGGGTATACATATTCCAAATCCAAGTATGATTGCCGAAGAAGTGATCATCATTGCAGAAGATTTGACGCCCTCTGATACGGCTCAGTTGAATCCGATTTATGTTAAAGGGTTTACGACCGATATTGGTGGTAGGACTTCACATTCAGCCATTATGGCACGTTCATTGGAGATACCTGCTGTAGTAGGAGCTAAAACGGTGACTGCTTCCATAGAAAATGGGGACATGATCATTATTGATGGTCTGAATGGTGAGGTGCATATCAACCCTACCGCTGAACTTTTGAAGCGATACGAAGAAATTCAGAAGAACTATGCCTTGCAAAAGGCTGAGTGGGCAAAACTTGTTCATGAAGAAACGGTTACGAAAGATGGACATCAAGTAGAGCTTGCGGCCAATATTGGGACACCTAAGGATTTACAGGGAGTTCACAAAAATGGTGGTGAAGGCATCGGTTTGTACCGAACAGAATTCCTCTACATGGGAAGAAATGAAATGCCTAGTGAGGAAGAGCAGTTCGAAGCCTACAAGGCTGTCCTAGAAGGGATGGCTGGAAAGTCAGTTGTCGTCAGGACACTTGATATAGGCGGGGACAAAGAGTTACCTTATTTGCAGCTTCCTAAGGAAATGAACCCATTCCTTGGTTATCGTGCAATCCGTTTATGCTTAAACGAGCAAGAAATTTTCCGTACACAGTTACGGGCGTTGCTACGGGCAAGCATATACGGAAACTTGAAAATCATGTTCCCTATGATTGCCACATTAACGGAATTCCGCGAAGCCAAAGCTGTGTTAGAAGAAGTGCGTCAGGAATTACTTGGAAATGATATCCCGGTGGCAGAAAAGATTGAAATCGGCATCATGGTTGAGATTCCTTCCACTGCGGTAATGGCAGATGTTTTTGCGAAGGAAGTAGATTTCTTCAGCATCGGAACGAATGATTTGATTCAATATACAATGGCAGCTGACCGGATGAATGAGAGAGTCTCGTATTTATATCAACCATATAATCCGGCGATTTTACGACTCGTTAAGATGGTTATTGATGCTGCCCATAAAGAAGGAAAATGGGCAGGCATGTGTGGCGAGATGGCTGGAGATGAAGTGGCGGTCCCAATTTTAATTGGGATGGGCCTCGATGAATTCTCCATGAGTGCCACCTCAATACTAAAAGCTCGATCCCTAATCAGGAAACTTTCACATGAAGAAATGAAAAAACTATCGCAAGATGTCTTGACAATGGATACAAATGACCAGGTGAAGGCAGCTGTACTTGAGAAAGTGAAGAAGTAGAGACAAAAGTCGGCGTTCCATCCAATGATGGAACGCCGTGAAAGTTTATAAGGATTTTTTTAAAAAAGAAGTTTAACGAAAATATACATGGGTAAATAAAGAACAAGCACAGTTGTTTAGCTCGATTATAGGCAACTGACATTCTCATTTCCCCCTTTTAAAGCCGGCTGGATTTCCCAGTCGGCGATTTTTTTTAGAAGAGATAAATATTGACAATTCAGATTTTTCGCTTTATACATATAAAGATATAATAAAAGTGGGTTTTAATCTAAGCATAAGGGGGATGTAAGATGGATTTATATTTACAGAAGAAAAATGCGTTGGTTTTAGCCTCAAGCCAAGGACTGGGAAGGGCAATTGCTGAAGAGCTTGTTAAAGAAGGTGCCAACGTCATGCTTGCAGCAAGGAATGAAGAAAAACTTGCAGCGGTGCAAAAGGAATTATCGAAACTGGGTAAGGGGAAAATATCCTACAAAGTTACTGATATCACAAAACCTGATGATATTAAGTCATTAGTGGCGAGAATGGCTACGGAATTTGGTGGAATCGATATCCTTATCAATAATGCCGGGGGCCCCCCAGGAGGGACATTTGCAGACTTCAATGATGAAGACTGGCAACATTCGTTTGAATTGAATTTATTAAGCTTCATCCGGACCATTCGGGAAAGCCTGCCACATTTAAAACAACATGGTGGTAAGATCGTTAATATTGCTTCGTCGTCCATTAAAGAGCCGATCCCAGGCCTATTATTATCGAATACATTCCGGACTGCTATCGTCGGGTTGGCGAAAACCTTGGCTTCAGAACTTGCGCCGGACAAGATATTAATCAATACGGTTGGACCTGGACGGATCGCAACAGACCGCATCCAACATTTGGATAGATTCAATGCTGAGAAACAAGGGGTCACTGTAGAGAAAGTAACCGGACAATCTCTAAGTAACATTCCGCTTGGACGCTATGGTGAACCAGAGGAATTTGCGAAGTTCGTCACTTTCCTCGTATCTGGTGCGAATACATATTTAACCGGACAATCTTATTTGGTGGATGGCGGAATGGTTAAGTCCATCTAAATTTAACAAAAGTTGATCGAGAGGGGAATGAACATGACGAGAAAAGAAGACACGGTCATCGGATTTATTGGCACAGGAGTTATGGGGAATAGCATGGCTGGCAATCTATTAAAAGCGGGTTACGAAGTGTTTGTCCATACAAGGACTAAGGAAAAGGCAGGCAAGTTAATCGATAAGGGGGCAAAATGGGCAGCAACGGCTAGGGAGATTGGACAGCAAACGAACGTGATCATTTCCATGGTCGGGTATCCGAGCGATGTCGAGGAGATATACCTGGGTGAACAGGGGCTTATCGAACATGCGAAAGAAGGGGCCCTTTTTATAGATATGACTACCTCCACACCTTCCCTTGCCGTGAAGATAGCCAAGGAAGCAAAGAGAAAAGGAATGGAAGCTCTTGATGCCCCCGTTTCTGGAGGGGATATTGGAGCCCGAGATGCAAAGCTTACCATCATGGTTGGTGGGGACCCTGAGTCGTTTGAAAAGATACTCCCGATTCTAGAATGTATGGGAAACAATATTGTTCATCAAGGACCCGCTGGATCTGGTCAGCATACGAAAATGTGTAATCAAATCGCCATTGCCTCCAACATGATAGGGGTTACGGAAGCAATCTCATACGCCAAAAGGGCAGGGCTTGACCCAGATAAGGTGCTCCAAAGCATTTCATCGGGTTCCGCGGGCAGCTGGTCACTATCCAATCTTGTTCCACGAATGGTCAAGGGAGATTTTGAACCAGGATTTTATATCAAGCATTTCATTAAAGATATGAAAATTGCCCTTGATGAAGTGGAAAAAATGGGATTGGATGCTCCTGGATTAACATTGAGCAAATCATTATATGATGGGCTGGCAGAGGCCGGTGAGGAAAACAGTGGCACCCAGGCATTATATAAACACTATAATTAAAAGTGCTAACCACTCTTTTTTTGAATAAGCTGTAAGCGACAGTCTTTCAAAAAGGAGTGAGACGTATGGGTGACTTTGATGATATTCATATGAAGTTTCAAGAATTAGAAGATGGCATATACATTGTCCGAATCGAAGGGTATAAAAGGGAAAAAACGATTCACCAAACAAAGCCCATCCGTTGGGAATTGAAATTAATGAATGAAAGTCCATTGATCTTACCGGTGAAATTCAGCCATATCGAGACCGATGCCGGGTTTCAGATATTGATGCGAGAGCTGAAAAATTTAGGTCATTCAAAACCGCGAACCGCCAAGGAATTTGAAGAAGTGATGACGGACTTATTGGGATCTATAGTGGAAGTGAGCCTTACGACAACAAATAAGGAAGAAGGCTATCGCGAGGTGCGTTTTTTACGGAGATTATATTAACATTTTTTCATGATGAAAATGGCCTCAACGGATCAACTGTTGATGGCCATTTTTCTATACTCTTCATTCGTTATTTCAAAAAGGCTTCCATGCGATTCAACCCTTCCTCAAGTGTATCCATAGAATAGGCATAGGAAATACGGAAGAAGCCTTCGCCTAATGGAGAAAAGGCATCGCCAGGAACCACAGCAACCTTTTTCTGTTTAACTAGTTCCAGGCAGAACTCCAAGGAGGATGGGTAGCCTGCAGGCAATTTTACGAAAAAGTAAAAGGCACCATCCGGTTTGACCACATCCAACTTCATTGCCTGCAATCGGCCGTAAACATAGTCTCTTCTTCTTGCATATTCCGTTTTCATGGATATGCTGTCGTCTTTCCCAACCGTTAATGCAGCTAAAGCAGCTCGTTGCGAAATGGAACTTGCGCAAGTAACATTATATTGATGGACCTTCAACAGATGTTTCGAGATGGATTCAGGAGCAAATAACAGACCGATTCTCCAACCAGTCATCGAATGAGATTTGGATAAACCGTTGAGCACGATGGTTTGTTCTCTTAAATAAGTAGCAATCGATACATGATTTTGGTCGAAAACCAACTCGCTATATATTTCATCGGCCAAAATGAAAATGTCTTTGCCCCGCACGAGCTCTGCGATGTCCTGTAGCTCTTCTGAAGTCAACGTGACTCCGGTAGGATTCGAAGGGTAAGGCAAAACGATGCAACGGGTTTTTTCAGTTATGTATTCTTTAAGGATATCAGCCGTCAAACGAAAACCGTTCTTAGTCGTGTCTGCATAAACTGGCTCGGCCCCGCTCATTTTTATGATCGGTTCGTAGCCTGGATAGACAGGTCCTGGGAGAATCACTTCATCTCCAGGTGTAAGGATCGTCCGGAATGTAATATCGATTCCTTCACTTGCTCCTGAAGTTACGATGACTTCATTGACTGGATCGTATGAAAGTCGATATTTTTCTTTTACATATTCACTAGCGGCTTCTCTTAATTCCAAATAACCGGCATTATGGGTATAGACTGTATAATCTTCATCGATTGCCTTTTTTGCCGCTTCTTTAATATGCTGGGGTGTTGGGAAGTCAGGCTGGCCTATCGTTAAGGAAATGGTCCCCTCTATATCGGCGACTAGATTATAAAATTTTCGAATGCCCGATATTTGCACCTCTTTTACAAGCGGGTTTACTAAATGTTCCATTTGAGAAGATCCTCCTTGTACTTTTCATTATTAGTTGTATATTGAATTGGGGTTTGACGAATCCACTCTATTTTATCATTTTGTAAGGGAAGAGGAAAAAATAACTTTATAAGATTAATGTATTAAAGACCAATAGAATTTAAGGAATGATAAGAATGATTAGAACTTGTGCCATAACAAAAGAAAATGAGGCCATTTTTGATGTAGCAATCGAAAAACTGAATGAAGATCATATTGAATGGTTCTGGGTGGACTTTTCAAAACCTACGATGGAGGAAGTACAGCTGCTATCGAGCCATTTTCATTTTCACCATTTAGCGATTGAAGATTGCCTGGATGATTATATTCAGCGTCCCAAAATGGATTTTTATGAAGGTTATCAGTTCCTTGTGATACATGCAATCCGGCAGAAAGTCTTCAAGGCTGAAGAATTGGGACTCTTTCTCGGGAAAAAATGGTTAGTTACGTTTCATAAGGATGAGCTGGAGGAATTAGAAAAGGTTTGGAATGAAATCCCCGAACTGGAATCACTGAAACAAGGTCCCTTTTTCCTCATGCATAGACTGATAGATCGAATCGTGGATGAATTCTTTCCTCCTGTTTACAAAATAGAAAGTGAGTTAAACAGTATCGAGGATAACACACAAGATGACACGATTTCGGAATTGATGGATCAGTTATTTGATTTGAGGACGGATTTGTCAAGAATCCGTCGTATAATCCTCCCGATGCGTGACTTACTTTATAGGATGATTTCCTCTGACCGACTGAATTATTTAAAGGATCAGCACCTTTATTTCCATGATGTATATGATCATCTTCTTAAACTAACGGAGATGCTTGAATCCTATCGGGATTTCTCTTCCGACATTCGTGACAGCTACTTGTCGGTCAATTCGAATAATATGAACTCTACCATGATGACGTTAACTGTCATTACGACCATTTTCATGCCACTTACATTCATTGTGGGGGTTTATGGCATGAACTTTAAGTACATGCCTGAATTGAATTGGCATTATGGGTACTTTGTGATACTTGGTATGATGGGTGGCATTGCCTTCATGATGTTTGGATACTTCGTCAAAAAGGGTTGGCTGAAAATAGGTAAAAAGCCTCGAAAGAGATGAATTGATTTGGAAGCGTAGCGTATGGATGGAAATATGATAAGTGTCTTTGTTATAATAAAGAAGTTATTATAATTTCCATATATATGAAAAAGAGGTGGTATAATGGAAAAGAAATTAGAGAGTTATCCAGAAGAAAAAAAAGAGTATGCAGGTTTTTGGATTCGGTTTGGTGCCAATATTATTGATGGGATTATAATCGGCATCCCCTCAGGAATCTTAATGACAATCGTGAACCTATTCTGGATCGGCAGCATGTCAAGCGTACAGGAAGACATGTATGACCCCACTTATGGGGGTGGCGGGGAAATATTTGCATTCATGGGCGGTACTTTAATAACGGTGTTTTTATCTGTACTTATTAGCTTTTTTTATTATACGCTATTACACTCTTCAAAATGGCAGGGGACTATCGGGAAGAAACTGCTGAACATTAAAGTGGTAGATTTGAATGGGAAGCGAATTGGTTTCGGAAAGGCTTCAGGACGATACTTTGCTACAATCCTTTCAGGGATTATCTTTTATATTGGCTATATCATGGCCGGATTTACGGAAAGAAAACAAGCTCTTCACGATATGGTGGCAGGAACGCTGGTCATTAAATATAAATAAAAATCATGGTGAGGAGGCTCCGTGCGAGCCTCCTTTTCAATTGTGTGCCAGGCATGGCAACTATCTAGGTGGTGAAAGTCCACTGTGGGGGTACACATCGACCAACCACTAAGGAAGCGCAAGGTACTTGCCGTG
>NZ_JBIWCW010000010.1:0-98722 GCF_044761665.1 Peribacillus sp. NPDC097295 | reverse complement strand
CTTGAACAAGTTTGAATTTAAATTCCGTATTATATTTCACCAAAAAAAACACCCCAAAAGTTAGTTTTTAACTCTAACTTTTGGGGTGCAGCACCCCTTCTTTAGACTTTTTTTATTAAAGTTCCAATTCTTTTTCAATGGCGTCAAGATTAAAGCCAATAATGACTTTTCCATCAATGACCACTGTCGGTGTGGAATATGAGCCATATTTATCCGTTAATTCTTTGCGTGCATGCCCATCTGCTTTAATATCTTTTTCCTTGTATTCGATATTATTATCATTTAAGAACAATTTCGTTATTTTGCAGGGAGGGCAATCTGGTTGTGTATAAAGGGTAATGTCTTTCATAGTTCCTCCAATAAACTTTAATTGAGTACTCTTTCATTATATTGAATGGCATCACATTTGAATAGGATTATGTCCTGTTTTTTCGCGCTTGGCACAATAGTCGATTAATCCCATGGCCGATACCTCTAGGTCCAGTCGAAGAATTTCAAAAACGGGGTGATCCCCCATAATGCCTAGGGTGGCTAGCTGGGTGGTGACTTTATCGAATATATTTGTTTGAGTTGCAGCGACTTGTTCCTTGAAAGTTTCGTACTGCTTGAAGGCTGTTTCAGCTATCTCCACGAAAATAGGGAGCCAGTAACGTAATTGCTTATAAACTTCCTTGGGATTATCGGAAACGCCATAATGACCAAAATAAATACGTTTAACATCAAGACTTTCATATAGGTCTGCAGCCGCCAGCATCGCTTCTGGGTTAAATTGATTAGGCGATGTGGATGGTAAATAAAATTCAATGCCGTCTTGCTCCAGTTCGCGATAGTATACACCGACCGTATCACCCGAAAACATCCCTTTTGAAATGGGATCGAAAATGCTGAGATGATGGTTGGCATGACCTGGTGTATCATAAAAGGTCAAAGTACAAGTTTCACTCGTTTGAAGGGAAGCCTTGTCTTCTTTTACGATTATTTTATCGTGAGGGATCGTAAGGATGGGGTTGAAAAGTTTGTCGAAATCTTCCCCATAGACCTCTTTTGCCCCTGCGATAAGTCTAGTGGGATCTTCCAGGTGCCGCGCACCTTTTGGATGAACGATCACTTTGGCGTTAGGGCAATGTTGTAAAAAAAGTCCTGCCCCACCTGCATGGTCCAAATGAATATGGGTAAGAATGATATATGTAATCTCTTCTAGAGCGATTCCTATATCATTCAGCCCCTTGAGAATATGAGGGACGGAGGGGCTTGCGGATGTTTCAACTAAAGTTATATCCTCATCAGCAATTACATAAGTACCTGTTCTATTCTTCCGGCCCAAATCAAAACCATCAATCAGGGAAATGCGGTAACCAAGTTCACTGAAATTCAACATGAAATGACACCTCCAGTAATTTTTTTATGTACAAAATTCATTCCTTATTTTATTCTGATAATAGTAGCATGTAAAGAATGAACGTTTTAATTATTCTGAATTTATTTCAGCGTGGCTACTGCATAGAAAAGTATGGTATAGTGAAACCTATCGAAAAGGTTTTATTCAGAAAGGAGAGGGAGTATGTCTCAATTACAGGGCATTCTTACCAGATTGAAAAGTCTTCAAGAGCAAGCAAAGGAATCTGAATCTGCTCAGCGTTTTTTTGAAATAGATGGTGTGAAAAAATGCCAGGTTACATATTTCAGCAAAACTGAAATGTTCGAGCTTGAAGTATACAGTGATAAAGGGAAATCATCTAAATATCAATTCGATAACGTTGATATGATTACCATTGAAATCTTTGATCTTCTTCAATCTTAATTTGATTTAATGTAAAAGCTGCATTCCATTAGGATTGCAGCTTTTTTATTGATACGGGCAAGTGACGGGTTGAATGAATACAGGGAGTTTATGAAACATTAGAAAGAGGAGGGATTTAAATGGAAAAACCAAAAGTGATTTGCCCTGTTTGCTTAGATGAAAGGATATTGGAGGATGTTTTAACTGCCCAGTCCAATCAAAATGTGATTTACCAATGCCCTGAATGTGGTTATAAAAAAGGTGACATCAAAACGAGTAAGGGATAATAAATGTGATCTGATGTCCCTTATTTTGGAATATGAGCGGTTTTGGTTGGGCCTTTTTCGCATGTTTATGTTAAAATAGAATAAGGGATATATATATAAAAACATATGGTAAGGGGTTTTAACATGATCGGTACTCATGATGGGGATTTATTAGATTCCAGCGTGAAAGACTTAATGATTTCTTCTGAACGCGTGGCCCACGTGCAGGTAACCAATAATTTAGAACATGCGCTATTGGTATTGACGAAGAGCGGTTATACGGCCATTCCCGTTTTAGATCCAATGTATAAACTGCATGGCTTAATCAGCACACCAGTCATTCTCGACTCTATCTTGGGACTTGAGAGAATTGAATTTGATAATCTGGAGAATAAAAAAGTTTCTGAAATTATGAATATAGATATACCTCGTCTGAATATAGAGGATCCATTGATAAAAGGTGTAGAACTGTTAATTGATCATCCATTTGTCTGTGTTGAGAATGACGAACATCTATTTGAAGGCATTCTTACGAGAAGGGCGATTTTGAAGAAAGTCTTTAAAGAACAATTGTTACCTGAATGAGGAAATAGCCATAGTAAATGAACAGTTTACCTCAGACTCGCCAAGTGGCGAGTTTTCTTATTCTACATAAATCACTAAAAATGGGTTAACCATAGATATCATATTAGTTGAGAGGATGCGTAACTTGGTACAAGCAATAAATACTTCGAACGGTCAAAACTTAAAATTAAAGCGGCCATTCATCCTTGCGGCGATCATGTTGGCGATGTTCATGAATGCAATTGAAGGTACGATTGTCTCGACGGCCATGCCGGCAATCGTCAGTGACCTGGGTGGCTTTTCATTATATAGCTGGGTTTTTTCCGGCTATTTACTTATGAATGCCGTGACGGTCTTGATATATGGAAAGTTATCCGACATAGTCGGTCGAAAACCTGTTCTTTTATTTGGCATAATCGTCTTCCTGATTGGTTCGATTCTATGTGGCTTTGCGGATTCGATGACGGAGCTCATATTTTATCGATTTCTGCAGGGGTTTGGTGCCGGGGCGGTCGCGCCGGTGGCATCAACGATTGTCGGGGATATCTATAAGAATGAAGAGAGAGCCCGCATACAAGGATACCTTTCAAGTGTGTGGGGGATTTCCGCGGTAATGGGACCGGCATTGGGCGGGTTGATTGTCGAGTCTCTTTCTTGGAGACTTGTATTCTGGATCAACATTCCCCTGGGTTTACTTTCATTCGTTGGAATCTGGATGTTCCTTCATGAAAATATTGAAAAGAAAAAACGTGACATTGATTATATAGGAGCCGCATTGTTAACGTTATCGATTTCAACCTTGATGGTCGTTCTCGTTCAGGGTGGGGTAAAATGGCCATGGGCCTCTACACCAGCAATTTCACTGGTAGTCATTGCTGTCATTTCTTTTATTTTGTTCATTATGCAGGAAAAAAGGGCTTCCGAGCCTATGATGCCATTTGAAATCTGGAAGGAGAGGTCCATTTTAATCGCTAACCTTGTTTCTCTTACAACAGGGGTCATGATGATTGGATTATCGAGCTTCCTTCCGACATTCGTTCAAGGTGTAATGGAGCGCTCACCTACGGTTGCAGGGTTTACTCTGACTGCCATGTCCATTGGATGGCCGATTGCATCGGTTTTTGCTGGAAAACTCTTACTAAGAATAGGGTTTAAGGCTACATCACTCCTTGGTGGGTTTTCTTTGATTCTTGGAAGTGTGATTTTAGTCCTGATGAAGCCTGAAGCCGGTCCATTCATTGCGGCAATGGGATCCTTCTTTGTTGGGGTTGGGATGGGTTTGACTTCGACATCTTTCATCGTTGTCATTCAAAAGACGGTCAGTTGGGAACGCCGGGGGATTGCCACTGCCTCGAATATGTTTATGCGTAATTTAGGAAATACTGTGGGAGCGGCATTACTGGGTGGAGTCATGAATACAAGGCTGCAAGCCTATATAAATGAACATGCACCAGCCGATTCTGGAGTGACGATCGACACGGCCAATAAATTATTGAACAGTGAAGAAAGGGCTAGATTGCCTAAGGAAGTAGTGGAAGTCTTGCAAGAAGGGCTCACGATGTCCCTGCACAACATTTACTTTATCGTCTTACTCTTTGCTGTAATCAGCCTGGTCACCCTCACTAGGCTAAAACGTAGGGAGAAAGAAACAAAATAGAATGTTAAAAGAGAGGCAATCTAAAATGGGTTGCCTCATTTTAGATTGATTAAGACATGGCAATGCGGATTATAAGTTGAATCAATAAGGCAATCGTTACGCTATGTAAAATGAACTTTAGTTGACGGGTGGAGATTTTCTCGGCAACGCGTAGAGCAAGTTGGGATCCGATAAGGGAGCCTATCGTATAATAAATTGCAACTTTCCATGTGATGTTACCGGCGATTAAGTAAGTGACAAACGCTGCCGCACAGCTGATAAAGGTTTGAAAGCGTGTAAAGGCAAGGGATTGCAGGTAAGTCGCTCCGTTGCGAAGGAAGGTATACATGAGCATGGTTGCCTGACCTGGCCCGAACATGCCATCATACACGCTTATGCCAAAAAGAGATGGATAGACTTTCTTCGGAAGTTTCCATTCCTCTTCATTGTTGGGGCGTGGTTTCTTTAAAAAATTTAGAATCATGGCAACTGTTAGGAGAAAAATAGCCATGACATTCATCGTCTTTTCTGTAAAAGCATTTGCGAGCAGTCCGCCACAAAAGCCACCTAATATAGCAAAGGGTACTAATTTAAGAGCCTCTATCAATTTCAATTGTTTTTTCTTGAACAAGAAGTAAAAACTAGAAAAGGAAGAAAGCATATTGGAAAACTTAACGGAGCCAATGACCTGATGAATCGGGATTCCGATTAAAAGCAGGGAAGGCATACCGATCAATCCACCGCTACCGGCCAGGGTCCCTATAAAAGATGCCGCAAATCCGATGATCAGCAATAAAAAAATTGTCATGAGGATCACTCCCGTTTCTTTTCTCTTGTATTATAATCTAACTTTGTTGATAATTAAATTAATAAAAAATGAGTCATAGTGATAAGAAAAAATTATCAAGAGGTTGGTGTGTATGTCTTTTTCTGAATACCATTTATTATCTGTGTTAGCCCAGGAGATGAATATGAGGAAAGCAGCAGAACGTTTATTCGTTTCCCAGCCTGCGCTTTCTCAACGTCTACAAACGATTGAAAAGGATTGGGGATCAAAGCTGTTCCTCCGTTCACAAAAAGGGCTTTCCTTGACACCTGCTGGGGAAGCGGTCATACGATTGGCCAATGATATATTGGCAAAGGAAGAAACGGTGAGAGAAAGTATCCAGGCGATGGATCACGAGGTATATGGAACCCTGAAAATTGCCTGTGCATCTATAGTCGGCCAGAATTGGCTACCGCAAGTTTTGAAAAAGTTCGTTCAGAAATATCCGTATGCCAAAATTTCTTTAATCACAGGGTGGAGCAGTGAAATTTTAAAATCTTTGTATGAAGGCCAGGTCCATATTGGCATTATTCGTGGAGCGCCCGACTGGAAGGGCGTCAAACAGCATTTGTTCACGGATATGCTCTACTTGGTTGATACAGAGATGAAGGAACTGGATCAGGTATTCGAAACGGACCGCCCTTTCATACAATTTAAGAGTGATTCAAATTATTATCAGGAGATACAGGATTGGTGGCATCGTCAATTCAAGACCACCCCAAAAAATACAATCGTCGTGGATCAAATCGAAACATGCAAACAAATGGTGTTCAACGGAATTGGGTATGCGATTCTCCCGGCAATCACTTTACATGATAAGGATACCAATATTTTTAAAATCCCCCTCTTGGATGGGCAGAACCATTCCATCGAGCGTGATACCTGGCTTTGTGGATATGAATCAGCATTTCAGCTTAAACAGGTCCAAGCTTTCACGGAAGTGGTGAAGGAACATATCCGTGAACAAGGATTGTTGTAGGTTTCAACCAAAAATGTCAAGGAGTGAAACCCTTTAGAAAAAGATATTCATTTCTTGTCTTGCAAGCTGTTGTCTGTTAAATTTAAATCGAGCAATGATACATAATTAGGAGGTTTTTCAGAATGAATAAAATGGACGCGCATGAAATTATTTCTTTTATATCAAACAGTAAAAAATCAACACCTGTGAAGGTATATGTCAAAGGTGAATTAGAAGGCATAGATTTCGGACCTGCTTCTAAAACTTTCATTACTGGTAACACCGGAGTGGTATTCGGTGAGTGGGCTGAAATTGAATCAGCTATCGAAACAGCAGGTTCGAAAATTGAAGATCATGTGGTTGAAAATGATCGTCGCAATTCAGCAATACCACTATTGGATCTAAAAGGAATCAAGGCACGCATCGAGCCTGGCGCGGTGATTCGTGATCAAGTTTCAATTGGCGACAATGCCGTTATCATGATGGGAGCATCAATCAATATTGGTTCTGTCATTGGCGAAGGTACAATGATTGACATGAACGCTACTCTTGGAGGACGTGCAACAGTGGGGAAAAACTGTCACGTAGGCGCAGGAGCCGTACTCGCTGGTGTCATTGAGCCACCTTCTGCACAACCAGTCGTATTGGAAGATGATGTGTTAATTGGTGCTAACGCTGTCGTGCTGGAAGGCGTTACAATCGGTAAAGGTTCTGTTGTAGCTGCAGGAGCTATCGTAACGAAAGACGTACCTCCATACTCAGTGGCTGCTGGAATACCTGCTAAAGTAATTAAACAGATTGATGAAAAAACTAAATCAAAAACTGAAATTATGCAAGAGCTTCGTCAACTTTAATTTAACCTTAATATTGTTCAAGAGCGTGGATAACTATATCCACGCTTTATGTATAGGGAGTGAAGGAATATGGAATTGAGCCCGTTTGTTACCATCCGACGCGATTTGCATAAAATACCGGAAATCGGTTTTCAAGAATTCAAGACGCAGCAATATCTGCTTCATTACATAATGAATTTGCCTTCTGAACGAATCGAAGTAGAAACTTGGAGAACTGGTATTTTCGTGAAAATCAAAGGGGAAAATCCAAGTAAGATAATTGGCTACCGAGCTGATATTGATGGATTGCCGATAAAAGAGGAGACGGGTCTGTCATTTGCTTCTACACACGAAGACTATATGCATGCATGTGGGCATGATTTTCACATGAGCATAGGTCTCGGAGTTTTGACATATTTTGTTGAAAATCCAATCGATGATGATGTACTATTTATTTTTCAACCAGCTGAGGAAGGTCCAGGAGGAGCTGAACCGATGCTGGAATCCGAGACGATGAAAAAATGGAAACCTGATATGATCCTTGCCCTGCATGTTGCACCGGAATATCCTGTGGGAACGATTGCGGTTAAAGAGGGACTTTTGTTTGCGAATACATCGGAACTCTTCATTGATTTAAAAGGAAAGGGCGGACATGCAGCGTATCCGCACCAAACAAATGATATGGTAATCACTGCCTGTTCGCTAGTTGGACAGCTACAAACCATCGTTTCCCGTAATGTGAATCCGCTGGATTCAGCAGTGATCACCATAGGTAAGATCACGGGTGGAACCGTTCAGAATATCATTGCGGAAACGGCGCGTTTAGAAGGCACCATAAGAACGTTAAACCCTGAGTCAATGGTTAAGGTCAAGTCTCGTATAAAAGCACTTGTAGATGGCATTCAGGTAGGGTACGGGTGTGAGGCGGAAATTGACTATGGTTGCATGTATCATCAGGTGTATAATGATGAGAAGCTGACACGTGAATTCATGGATTTCACCGAACAATCAACGGAGGTCCAATTGTACCGTTGTACAGAGGCAATGACAGGCGAGGACTTTGGCTATATGTTGAAAGAGATACCAGGTTTCATGTTCTGGCTGGGTGTAGCATCCGATCATGGCTTACATCACGCTAAGTTGACCCCTGATGAGGAGTCCATTGAACTTGCCATCAATCATCTAACAAACTATATAACATATAAAGGTAAAAAATCTTAAAAGGTATGGGGAAGGTTCATCATAAGAAATGATATTTCCCGATGCGTAAGGGAGATTTTGGAGGGTGTACTGTGAAAAAAGAATTTGCAGTGATAGGACTTGGCCGTTTTGGCGGCAGCATTGTTAGGACGTTGGCAGAAGAAGGAATGGGTGTGCTTGCCATTGATGCCGACGAAGTTCGCGTTAATGAATATGCCAGAATTGCTTCACATGCCATCGTAGGGGATACAACTGATGAAAATGTGCTCAAAAATATCGGTATCCGTAACTTTGAACATGTTATTGTCGCAATCGGAGAAAATATTCAGGCAAGCATTTTAACGACCCTCATGCTCAAAGAACTGGGTGTTACGAATGTTACGGTTAAGGCACAGAATGACTATCACGAAAAGGTGCTCCGGAAAATTGGTGCGGACTTTGTGGTGCATCCGGAACGAGACATGGGAAGACGTATTGCCCATAATATCGGTTCTAATAATATCCTGGACTATTTAGAGCTTTCTGATGAACATTCCATTGTGGAAATCGTTGCTAGCCAAAAAATGAACGGTAAATCGATTTTCGATCTTGATATCCGGGCCCATTACGGTTTGAATATTGTTGGAATCAAAAGGGAAAATGAGATCAATGTCTCTCCACAGGCTAATGATTTAATCCATAAAGGGGATATCTTGATAGTCATTGGTGCTGATTCTGACATCAATCGATTTGAAAAAAAGATCGTCGATTAAATAGAAAGGAGGACCTAATGATTTTTACCGGGTCCTCCTTATACATATAATAAAGAAAAACCCCAACCATTCGGTTGGGGTTTTTCTTTATTATTGAACCTCCATGATGATTGGAAGAATCATCGGGCGGCGTTTTGTTTTTTCATATAAGAATGGTGACAAAGTATCTGTAATCTCATTTTTGATTTCAGACCATTGAGTAGTTTTGCGCTCCATCACTTTATTCAAGTGCTTAGTGATAAGGGACTGAGCATCATTGATAAGGTCTCCAGATTCTCTCATGTAGACAAACCCACGTGAAATGATATCTGGACCGGAAGAGATTTTAAATTCTTTCATGTTTATGCTGACCACGACAACAACTAGTCCTTCTTCGGAAAGGATTCTACGATCACGTAAAACGATGTTCCCGATGTCACCGATACCGCTACCGTCGATATAGACCGAACCTGAAGGGATCTTGCCAGCAATCTGTGCTGTATTTTCACTTAGTGAAAGCACCTCACCATTATCCATGATAAAGCAATTTTCTTCAGGTACACCGCAGTCCATTGCATGTCCTGCATGAAGTTTTTGCATACGATATTCACCATGAATAGGCATGAAGAATTTTGGCTTGATTAAACGAAGCATTAACTTTTGCTCTTGTTGTCCGCCATGACCGGATGTATGAATATTATTCAATGGGCCAGAAATGACATCCGCACCTGCACGATATAATTGGTTAATGGTTCTAGAAACGCTGATTGTATTTCCTGGGATAGGTGAAGAAGAGAAAACGACTGTATCTCCAGGTATGATTTGAATCTGGCGGTGGGTCCCGTTTGCAATCCTCGAAAGGGCTGCCATAGGTTCACCTTGGCTACCAGTACAAAGGATGGTCACTTTGTTGGCAGGCATTCGGTTTAATTGCTGTACATCGATAAATGTATCTTTAGGAGCTACGATATAACCAAGCTCTTGACCGATAGCAATTGCTGAATCCATGCTACGACCAAAGACGGCAATCTTACGGCCATTCTCGACTGCTGCCTCAACGACTTGTTGAAGACGGTGTATGTTCGAAGCAAAGGTTGCAAAGATGATTCGGCCATCTACCTTACGGAATATGTCTTGAATCGTATCACCGACGCGGCTCTCTGACATCGTAAAGTTTTGCACTTCACTATTCGTGCTATCAGAAAGTAAGCATAATACGCCTTCTTTACCGATTTCAGCCATTTTGGTCAAGTTGGCCGGTTCTCCTACTGGTGTAAAGTCGAATTTGAAATCACCGGTATGAACAATTTGTCCAGGTGGCGTTTTTACGACGATTCCGTAAGAATCTGGAATACTGTGAGTCGTGCGGAAGAAAGAGACAGAAGTCTTCCGGAATTTGATTACTTCATCTTCCGTGATTTCAATCATGGTAGTTTGTCGTAAAAGACCATGTTCTTCCAGTTTATTGCGAAGTAGTCCAAGTGCAAGTTTGCCACCGTATACAGGGACATTCACTTTTCTTAATAAATAGGGAATCCCGCCGATGTGATCTTCATGACCATGGGTGATGAAGACCCCTTTGATTTTATCTACATTTTTCTCTAAATAGCTGTAGTCGGGAATCACATAGTCGATTCCTAGGAGTTCGTCTTCCGGAAATTTGATTCCGGCATCGATGACGATGATCTCATCTTGGAATTGAACAGCGTATGTGTTCTTACCGATTTCGCCTAAACCGCCCAGGGCGAATACAGCTGTTTGATCATTTTTCACAAATTTCATAAATTATCCTAGCTCCAATACTTTAAAATCATCACTTTGTTTTTCATATTCCAAATATGCACCAGTTACTGGCGCTACCAACTCCACGTTATACGGTTCTTCTTTTAATTTAAAACGAACGTCACGGATGGATTCACCTTCCACATACATCGTTTTAGTATTCTCCCGGATGGGAACCTCTGCTATGGTTACTTGATAGTATACCTTAAAAACCATTTTAATCTCTCCTCACTTGTTTACATTGCTTTTTTCATTATATATAAAAACAACAATTTTTACATGTTTTTCAACATCATGGAAAAACAAACCCAACTTTCCTTTTGGAAGAGGGGTTTTTATTTAACTTATTATACCAATACGTAATAGTATATAAAAATAAATAGCTGAAATCGAAGCTTCCTCTAATCTCTATTCTTTCCGTTTTTACCAAGAGTAAAACCAAACGGATAAAGATATGTCCCAGAGTAGGCCTTTTTGATGGATCACATATGGATTCAAGAATACCCCTCAATGCATTAGTAAACCGGCGTTTTCCTTATAAGGGAACCATCGGTAGTATGAACTTCAATGCAAGGTCAGGATATTATAGTATGTACATTTAATGTTTCAAGTAGGCTTATAAGCACTTTACAACAAGGAAGAAGCCCTCCGCAAGTTTTAGAAGGGCTGTACAAAAAAATCTCGCTTATGGATGACGGCCAATGACAAAACGGATATGGCTATCAAGCGATTGATTTTTTTCTTAGAAGATCATTCCATTGTTTTACAAGCTTTTTACGAAGCTTTTTTAACATGGTGATCACACTCCCTTAGTTATTATTGTATAGGATTATTCCATAAAGTAAATACGTCTTTGCAGGTAAAAGGCTTATTTATGAAAAAAAGGCTCCGATTCATCTCGAAAGTTTGGCTGCCTTGGGAGGATGGGAAGAGGGATTTGATTACATCTAATAATATATGCTAAAACGCATATGAAAAACCTGGTTATATATGGTGTTGTACAAATGAGTTACTTGACTTATTTTAATGACAATTATTAAATGGGTACATATTAGAAATAGGGAAACTCAATGAATGGGAAGTGAAGAGTAAGTGAAAATCGTATTTTTTGATATTGATGGAACGTTGCTTGATCATGATAAAAAATTACCGGCTTCAACAAAAAAAGCAGTGAAGCAACTGCAGGATAGCGGAGTCTTTGTAGCCATTGCCACTGGACGGGCTCCCTTCATGTTTGAAGATTTAAGAGAAGAGCTGGGGATAGATACTTTTGTAAGTTTTAACGGGCAATATGTAGTATTCGAAGGCAAGGTCATCTATAAAAATCCTTTGAATCTGTCTGAAGTGAGAAGGCTTCATAAGGCTGCCGAAAAAAGTGGGCTGCCCATCGTATTTATGAATGAGGAAACGATGCAATCCAGTGTTCCCTATCATAATCGAATTGAAGAAGCTTTAAGCAGTTTGAAATTTCCACATCCGGAGCATCAGGCGGATTTTTATGAAAAGAATGACATATATCAAGCCTTATTGTTTTGCTCAGAGGAAGAAGAAGGGGAGTACGTGGGCAAGTACGATAAATTTAATTTTATCAGATGGCATACGTATTCGACGGACGTTTTGCCTTTTGGAGGATCAAAGGCGGAGGGCATAAAGATATTGATGGATAAAGTCGGTTTTGGTTTAGAGGATGTTTATGCATTCGGGGACGGTTTAAATGACATTGAAATGCTAAAAGCGGTGGGGTATGGAGTGGCTATGGGCAACGCAGGTCAGCTGGTCAAGCAGGAAGCTGACTATGTGACGAAAGATGTCGATAAGGATGGCATACTTCATGGACTGAAGGAACTTGAATTGATTTAATATAGCATTCAAATACCCCCATCAATTTAAATTGGTGGGGGTATTTGGTACCTATCGGATGGATCTCACCTTTCTATTGGAATGTAATCTTCCGGAATGTCGAAAGGATCTTCTGCATTGATATGGTCATAAAACATAATTCCATTCAAATGGTCGATTTCGTGTTGGAAGCAAATGGCGGCGATGCCCTTCAAACGAAGTTTTACCACTTCCCCTTCTAGGTTCGTACCCGATACTTTTATGCGAGCATAGCGGGGGACATAACCTGAAACAGTCCGATTAACGGAAAGGCAACCTTCACCAGCAGTTAGGTAGGACATTTCCAATGAATGGCTTACGAGTTTAGGGTTGAAAAGAGCATGACTGACCAAATCACCTTTTTCATTTTTAAGATGAACGGCTATCATCCGCTTGGATATATTAACCTGTGGTGCGGCCAATCCAATCCCTGCCCTTAACCCATATTGAGTGGCGATTTCCGAATTTTGGCTGTTGCGGACGTAGTCCATCAAGTCGTTCAATATCTGCTTGTCTTCCTGGGAAGGTGGCAATATGACTTCCTCTGCCACTTTCCTTAATACGGGATTGTCTTCTTTAACAAAATCATTCATTGTAAACAAGTTCTTTCACCCCATTAAAGTTCATAATAGTATGTATGGAATTATTTTAACAAAGATATTCTCAAAAGTTAATAATAGAGAAAATAAATGATAGGGAAGAAACAGCGGTTCCCTATCAATATATTTCTTGAGATTTTCATATGTGAATTTCGTTAATATTCGTAAATAAGGGTAATTATATAATATTTTTGGGTAAAGAGATGGTGTGGTTATCTGTTTAGCATAAGCAAGCGCCGACAATGACAAGTAGGATGAAAAGGACTACGATTAAAGCGAAGCCGCTGCCAAAACCACAACCGCCGCCACCGCATTGCCCCCCATAACCATAGCTTGGTGCAGCGGAAACCGGATAACAACAATCTTGGGTGTAACCTCCGTAATACATAATTTATACCTCCGTTTTATATTTTGGGTTTCAACCATCCTGATTAGAAACGGTTTAATACAGCCTATGCATTATGGTTTAAAGCGTGTAGGCTCAAACCCAGACTTGAAAAAATTCCTGTTCGGATAGTGGAATGTGCGTGTTTTCGGAAGCGGCTAATCAGATTCAGTAAAAAACCATCCATGTAGAAAGATCAGAGGGAGTTGTTAGGGTTGAAGCATTATCGTCTATATGTTGTTTTGTTATTTTCTGTAGTAATGATGGCCGGCTGTTTAAATAGTGGGTCTCCGGAAGGAAGTATCGATAAGATTCTTGATAAAACAAGTGATAAAGAAAGTGATTTTGCGGAAAATCAAGAACCACTTAATGACTTGGAAAGGGAAGAAAAAGAAATATACGAGAAAATCATCAAACTTGGGATGAAAGAGTATGATCAAATCGTTGAACTTTCCGATGAAGCCTTAAACAACATTGAGAAACGGGAAGACTTGATAGAGAAAGAGCAGGAAAGTATGGAAGCTTCAGAAAAACAATTCAATAAAATGGAGGGGAAGACTGAAAAAATCGAGGATCAAAAGGTGAAAAAAGAAGCAGTGAAGATGGAAAGCACCATGAGCGAACGATACAGCTTGTATGAGGAATTATATGAAGCCTATCAACAAAGCTTAGCAAATGATAGGCAACTGTATGAATTGTTCAAAAAAGAGGATCTGAAAATGGATGAACTTCAAATCCAAATCGACAAAATCAATAAATCCTATGCAAAAGTAGTGAAGGCTAATAAGAAATTTAATGAAGTCACAAAAAAATTCAACCAAGAAAAAGAAAGCTTTTATGAAACTGCGGACTTAAAAGATACGGAGACAGACAAAAATTAAAAAGTATGGAATAGGCCATGAGCATCGTTCATGGCCAATTTTTGATTCGTTTTTTTGTTTAGAAAATTAAATCTTTCAGACTTTTCATTTAATTGCAGAATGACTTTGAGTATGAACTGTACTAAAAAAAAATAAAAGTAGAAATTCTAACAGTTCATGGGTATGAAAGCGTTTGAAATTCTTTTAAAATATTATTTAAAAGTTAGAAATCCCTTTAGATAAAGCTAAAAATTGAACCTATAGGAAATTGAGTGTAAGGGAATTACTATACTTTAGCATCTTAAAATTGCTAAAAGGGGAGAACTTTGTAGTACAGATATATTTTAAAAACTATAACAGAGATTGAATTTGTGGAAAATTTAACAAAATAAAATCTAAATGTAAGGAAGTATGGGTGATTGACTTGGTGATAATTCATCTTGTAAACTAAAATCATAAAAGTTCTTGTATCATATTTCTTGATTATTTTATTGGTACAGCATAAGATTAAGACATAAATACCAACCCCGTGTTTGAGAGATTAGTCTTAAGGGGAAAATAAAACAATGAGTTCTTGAAGAGACTATAAGACAAATCATTTTGCTTTATAGAATAATAATTACTAACCTTTTTAATGAAAGGATGAGGTGTCAAATGGCTCAAAAAACTAAACAGCCTAAATTTAATGTTCAAGATCAGCTGAAAAAGGTTGAAGAACAATTTGAAATGTTCCAAATCTTAAATGAAGAGGGAGAAGTCGTTAATGAAGCGGCGATGCCTGATTTAAGTAACGAACAACTACAGGAATTAATGCGTCGTATGGTTTATACGAGGATATTGGATCAACGTTCGATTTCCCTTAATAGACAAGGTAGATTAGGCTTTTATGCACCGACTGCAGGTCAGGAAGCATCTCAAATCGCTTCCCAATATGCTTTGGAGAAAGAGGATTTCATTCTCCCTGGATATCGCGATGTTCCGCAAATCGTTTGGCATGGCCTGCCGCTTTGGCAAGCATTCTTATTCTCAAGAGGGCATTTTAAAGGAAATCAAATTCCAGAAGATGTGAATGTCATTTCACCACAAATCATTATCGGTGCCCAATACATTCAAGCTGCTGGTGTAGCGCTAGGTCTTAAGAAGCGTGGTAAAAAAGCCGTTGCTATTACATATACTGGTGATGGTGGAACTTCACAAGGTGATTTCTATGAAGGAATCAACTTTGCCGGAGCCTTTAAAGCCCCAGCCATTTTCATTGTTCAAAATAACAGGTTTGCCATTTCTACACCGGTAGACAAGCAATCTGCAGCGAAGACTTTGGCCCAAAAAGGTGTGGCAGCAGGTATCCCTGGTGTTCAAGTTGATGGGATGGACGCATTGGCTGTTTACACAGCAGTTAAAGAAGCTCGTGAGCGTGCGATTAATGGTGAAGGTCCAACATTGATTGAAACTTTGACTTACCGCTATGGTCCACATACAATGGCTGGTGATGATCCGACCCGTTACCGGACAACCGATTTGGATAATGAGTGGGAACTTAAGGATCCGTTGGTTCGACTTCGTAAGTTCTTGGAAAGTAAAGATCTTTGGAATGAAGATTTAGAGAACGAAACTATAGATAAAGCAAAAGAAGATATTAAAGAAGCAATCAAAAAGGCTGATGCAGAACCTAAGCAAACAGTGACAGACCTAATTTCGATCATGTTCGAAGAAATGCCTAACAATTTAAAAGAACAATATGAAATTTATAAAGAAAAGGAGTCGAAGTAAGCCATGGCTCAAATGACTATGATTCAAGCAATTACAGACGCATTACGTACAGAACTTAAAAACGATGAGAATGTACTCGTTTTTGGAGAAGATGTCGGTAATAATGGAGGAGTATTCCGTGCAACGGAAAATCTTCAAAAAGAGTTCGGTGAAGAACGTGTATTCGATACACCTCTAGCGGAATCAGGAATCGGTGGATTGGCAGTCGGTCTTTCCCTGCAAGGTTTCCGTCCTGTTCCTGAATTACAATTCTTTGGATTTATTTATGAAGTAATGGATTCAGTCAGCGGACAGCTTGCTCGTATGCGCTACCGTTCAGGCGGTCGCTACAATGCACCTGTTACCATTCGCTCTCCTTTTGGCGGTGGAGTTCACACTCCTGAAATGCATGCGGATAGCCTTGAAGGTTTAATGGCACAGCAACCAGGGTTAAAGGTAGTTATCCCTTCCACTCCTTATGATGCAAAAGGATTGTTAATATCTGCAATAAGGGATAATGACCCTGTCATTTTCCTAGAACACATGAAATTGTATCGTTCTTTCCGCCAGGAAGTGCCTGAAGAAGATTACACCATTCCATTGGGCAAGGCTGATGTAAAACGTGAAGGAACTGACTTATCCATTATTACGTACGGTGCGATGGTACAAGAATCCATCAAAGCTGCGGAAGAATTGGCTAAGGAAGGTCATTCGGTAGAAGTGGTCGACTTACGTACGGTTTCCCCATTAGATATTGATACAATTATTGGATCAGTTGAGAAAACGGGACGGGCTATCGTCGTTCAAGAAGCACAAAAGCAAGCCGGTGTTGCAGCAAATGTGGTAGCGGAAATTAATGAACGAGCTATTCTAAGCCTGGATGCTCCAGTTTTACGCGTAACGGCTGCCGATACAGTCTTCCCATTTTCTCAAGCGGAGACGGTTTGGCTCCCTAATTATAAAGATATTATTGAAACAGCGACTAAAGTCTTGAAATTCTAATTATTTTTTCACGTAAGATAAAAGAATAGGCTTTACAAGGTCTTTTTATAAGTAGAAATACATGACTTAGGGCTTTATTCAAAGTCCTAAGTATGATTTAATATAGGAGGTTGAATTCAGTGGCATTCCAATTTAGACTCCCTGATATCGGAGAAGGTATACATGAAGGTGAAATAGTAAAATGGTTTGTTAAACCAGGAGATAAAATTCAAGAAGATGACGTGCTTTGTGAAGTTCAGAACGATAAAGCCGTAGTAGAAATTCCATCACCGGTGGAAGGTACCGTTGAAGAAATCCTTGTACAAGAAGGAACGGTTGCTGTAGTCGGAGATGTACTTGTCACTTTTGATGCTCCTGGATATGAAGATCTTCAGTTTAAAGGGGATCATGGGGAAGAAGCGAAAACAGAAGGCAAGAAAGATACCGAAGCTCAAGTTCAAGCTACTGCTGAAAGTGGACAGGAAGTTAAGAAAGAAGCTGCTCCAGTTCAGGAAAAAAGTGGAGAAACAGGCGCGGGAGCTCAGCCACAGGTGGAAGCAGATCCTTCAAGACGTATCATTGCCATGCCTTCTGTCAGAAAATATGCACGGGAACAAGGGGTAAATATCCGCGAGATTACTGGCTCAGGAGATAACGGCCGTATCATGAAAGATGATGTTGATGCTTTCAAAAATGGTACAGCTACTTCCGAAGAACCGGCTCGTCAAAGTGATGATGCTTCACAACAAAAAGAATTGGATAGCACAGATAATAAAAAAGTGACGATTCCTGAAGGGCAATACCCTGAAACACGCGAGAAAATGAGTGGCATGAGAAAAGCCATTGCCAAGGCTATGGTTAAATCGAAACAGACAGCTCCTCATGTAACATTAATGGATGAAGTTGATGTGACGGCTCTTGTTGCTCATCGTAAAAAGTTCAAGGATATTGCTGCAGAAAAAGGAATTAAGCTTACATTCCTACCTTATGTTGTAAAAGCCTTGACAAGTGCATTACGTGAATATCCTATGCTTAATACATCATTTGATGATGAAACAAGTGAGATTGTCCATAAACACTATTACAATATTGGAATTGCAGCAGATACAGATAAAGGACTGTTAGTTCCAGTTGTAAAAGATGCAGATCGAAAATCAACTTTTGCTATTTCACAAGAAATTAACGATTTAGCTGCGAAAGCTCGTGATGGTAAATTGGCATCTAATGAAATGAAAGGCGCTTCATGCTCTATCACGAATATCGGTTCCGCAGGCGGTCAATGGTTCACACCTGTAATCAATCATCCAGAAGTTGCCATTCTAGGGATTGGACGAATTGCAGAAAAAGCAATTGTTCGCGACGGGGAAATCATCGCCGCTCCAGTTCTGGCATTATCACTTAGCTTTGATCACCGTATTATAGACGGGGCCACTGCTCAGCATGCTTTGAATCACATCAAAAAGTTATTGAACGACCCAGAATTATTGTTAATGGAGGCGTAAACAATGGTAGTAGGAGATTTTCCGATCGATACAGATACATTAGTAATAGGTTCAGGACCTGGGGGGTATGTTGCGGCAATTCGCGCAGCACAGCTTGGACAAAAAGTAACAGTAGTTGAAAAAGGATCAATCGGCGGAGTTTGCTTGAACGTAGGTTGCATTCCTTCTAAAGCTTTAATTTCAGCAGGACATCGTTTCCATAACGCTCTGCATTCAGAAGATATGGGGATCTTTGCAGAGAAGGTTTCTGTGGACTTTTCTAAAGTGCAAGCTTGGAAACAGTCTGTTGTAAACAAGTTAACGGGCGGTGTAAGTAGCCTCTTAAAAGGAAATAAAGTTGAGGTCGTGTCAGGAGAAGCTTATTTCGTAGATGAAAATAGCATCCGTGTCATGAATGAAGACTCAGCTCAAACATATACATTTAAAAACGCGATTATCGCAACTGGTTCTACACCAATCGAGATTCCATCATTTAAATATACGAAACGTGTACTTAATTCTACTGGTGTTCTTGCTTTGGATGAGTTGCCAAGTTCAATCGTTGTTATCGGTGGGGGTTACATTGGTACTGAGCTTAGTGGGGCATTGGCTAGCTTTGGAACTAAGGTAACTATCCTTGAAGGTACGGAAGAAATTCTTTCCGCTGGTTTTGAAAAACAAATGGCAGCCCTAGTTAAAAAGAACCTTAAAAACAAAGGTGCCGAAATTGTTACAAAAGCTCTTGCTAAAGGAGTGGAAGAAACAGAAACTGGCGTAACCGTTACTTATGAAGTTAAAGGCGAAGAGAAAAAAGTCGAAGCTGATTATGTTTTAGTGACAGTAGGTCGCCGTCCGAACACTTCTGAAATTGGTCTTGAACAAGTCGGTATCAAAATGACTGATAGAGGCTTAATTGAAATCGATAAGCAATGTCGTACAAATGTGAAAAACATTTATGCGATTGGTGATATCGTTTCTGGACCTCAATTAGCACATAAAGCTTCTTATGAAGGAAAAATCGCTGCAGAAGCTATTGCTGGTGAGTCTTCTGAAATCGATTATCTTGCGATTCCGGCTGTTGCATTCACTGAACCGGAACTTGCATCTGTAGGATATAACGAAAAAGATGCGAAAGAAGCAGGAATCGAAGCACTTGCTTCTAAATTCCCATTCGCTGCAAATGGACGTGCCCTTTCATTAAACAGTACGGACGGATTTGTGAAGCTTATCACTCGCAAAGAAGACGGATTGGTTATTGGAGCACAAATCGCAGGTCCGAACGCTTCTGATATGATTGCTGAACTTGGTTTGGCTATCGAAGCAGGAATGACTGCTGAAGATATCGCGATGACAATCCATGCGCATCCAACTTTAGGAGAAATCACAATGGAAGCTGCTGAAGTAGCCCTTGGAACTCCTATCCATATCATCAAATAATTAGTCTTAAAAAAGCACACTTCCCAAATCTGGGACAGTGTGCTTTTTTCGTTTCAACATAATGCTGACTAAATTGAAATTTTTTAATGAAAAGGGAAAATGGGCATATGTTATTAAGAGGACTTACTTTTTTTCAGGAAAAGGTTTGAAACATGCGAAATAGGATAAAAAATAGCAAGAGCTCGTGACTTAAGAAGAAGGAAGTTTGTCGAGAATATGGTAACGGCAGACTGTTCATTTTAAATGGGGTGGATCACTTGAAAGATTATCTTGTCATCCTTTTTCAACTAATCGTTTGGAGCGGATATACGGTGGTGGAATGGCTGTCTGCAAATGATCGTTTTGTTTTTAAAGTATTTATGTTTTTGGTCTTTTCTTATTTAGCCATTTATATCGGAAAAATGATACTGAAATCCAATAAAAGGACACTGCTGGTCACTGTAATAAGTCTACTGTGCTATGGTGTATTGCAAATCCTTTTAGAAACGTTAGTACCTGTTTATTGAATAACGAAGCTCAAACGCCACTTATACCAATGGAGGAGCTATGTTTAACAAAACTTTATATGTGTTTGCAATGATTTCATTCTTATTAATAGGGTGTAATGACACGGATTTAGACACTTCCAAAAAGAGTGTCGAAACGACGAGCGACATTCAAAGCGAACAAAAGGAAGAGAAAAATGTAAATATGGAGGCAACCCATGAAAGCGAGAAGGTAGAAGAAGCCAATGTTCCAGCGCAGTATCGGTTGAATAAAGCGAATTGGTCATTTGAGCCTATAAAGGATGCTGATGAGAAGGTCGTTCTATTGACGTTTGATGATGCACCTGATAAATACTCGCTTGAAATTGCTAAAACACTTCATAAGCTTCATGTGCCAGCGATATTTTTCGTCAATGGCCATTTTATTGAAACGGATGGTGAAAAGAAGAAAATATTAAAAGAGATTCATGATATGGGCTTTTTTATCGGAAACCATACGTATTCTCACGTTAACTTGAAAGAACAGACGGAAGAAGTGCAAAAAAAGGAAATAGTTAAATTGAATGACTTAGTGGAAGAAATTGTTGGGGAACGCCCTAAATTTATAAGGGCACCTTTTGGAGCTAATACCGATTATTCAAAAGAGATGGCAGAAAAAGAAAAAATGCTGGTTATGAACTGGACCTATGGGTACGATTGGGAAAAAGAATACCAAAACAAAAAAGCTTTAGTCAATATCATGTTAAATAGCGAATACTTATCGAATGGTGCAAATTTATTGATGCATGATCGGAAATGGACGAGTGAAGCGATTGAAGATATTGTAATGGGTTTTCAAAAGAAAGGTTATAAGTTTCTTGATCCTAGATTAATAGAAACTCCTGCATAAGGAGCTGGTTACTAAGTAAACTAGTAAAACAGTTGGACTTTTCTAAAGTCCTTTTAACAGCCCCAAGGTTAGCACTTCATTATAAAAGGCATTCGGATGGAATCATTCCGAATGCCTTTTTGAAACTGAAATCAATATATTCGGACTGTGCCATTCATAATATCTTCTTTGCTTGCCTATAGCTGTCTATCATTGCCAATATTATCACGATTGGGGCAAGAATAAACCCTATGGAAACAAAAGCAAGTAAGCAAGAGACTAGATAAGCTAAAGCAAAATATATTGCTCTTTTAAATAACTTTCTGTCTCTTGATGACCATTCCCAACTAGGGTGTAAACTTAGGAATAAATGTCCACCACCAGGAACCCAAAAAGATATAATAAGCGTGATTAATATTTTCAAGCCAATTCCTCCTAACAATACAACACATACAAACATCAACATTAAATTAAATCGCTTAATAGGTCAATAACCATGACTCAATTTAAATGAAAACAAAAGAAAAAGCCCTCATGGAATGCTTACGAGGGGCTTTCATAGATCATGCTCATGTTCACTATCTATAAGAAGTTTGACCAACTAATACATAATGGATATGTTAAAGTGCTGTCTAAAATACGAATCTTTTCTTCAGGCTATGTTCTGCGTGTTTATTCCAAATCGGAGGCATATTTTTAGTGTGAACTCAGTCGATTTTTACTTTTTTGGGGATGATTCAGTTTACATTGATTTTTTTTATTTTCTGGGATAATAATATATGACACGTTTATTAAAGAGGTGAAGTTGCCCTTGTAACTTTTTTGCGAGGAATTTACAAAGCTCATTTGCCTTTCCTTTATCGCCGAATGTTGCGGTTTCTGGGAGGGTAAACTGGATGTAAGATTGTATTCGTTCCATACCCTCTTCATCTTGAATGATTTCCTGGTCGACCCCAATTAAAATCATATGATAGCGGTCGTCATTGGATTGTAAGTAAATCATTTTATCTTTCATTTTCTCAGGCTCTTTCATATCATATGGAAAGGCTTTTTTCTCATAGTCCCAGTCCAACTGTTTTCCTGTCTTTGAGGTGACCATTTGATAATAGATGAGTAATTCCTTCACATCCTCTATCGTGATATTAGTTTTCACGGACGCTGGGACTAGTTTGATATAGGCGTTCTCAATCATCATTCATCCTCCTTTTCCTTGGTATCTTCTTAATATATATTAACATTATTTGTATGTTTGATATACCTATCTATATGTAATTGAATTGGGATAATTCCTTCATCCTATTTTTGAGTCAAGTAATATTTTTAGGTAAAATATGTAAAAAATAAGTTGACAATAAGCTTCCTTTATTTGTAAAATTTAATCAGTTAAAACTCTGTGAGGAGTGAAATGAACATGATTATACATTGTATGGATTCAATTCAGTTGCTACAAAAAAAGGGGCTGTATCGCTTTATTTAAAGTGATACAGCCCCTTTACTATATTAAAGGGGTGTAGGGTATGATTCTTACAGGTGAAGATTTAACGTTACATCTATCAAAAAAGGTCATATTTGAGAAGGAAAAGGTCACCCTCTCCCAAAATGCTTCGAAAAAAGTGTTGAATAGTAGAAAAGTAGTTGAAAAAATTGTCTTGGATAAACGCGTAGTGTATGGAATCACGACTGGGTTTGGAAAATTCAGTGATGTATATATCGATACCGAAGATGTAAAAGAACTGCAACACAACCTTATTCACTCACATGCTTGTGGAGTCGGGAGCCCATTTCCTGAAAGTGTCTCCAGGGCAATGATCTTACTTCGGGCCAATGCTCTAGCTAAAGGATTTTCTGGTGTAAGGCTTGAAGTCGTCTCTAGCTTAATAGCCCTTTTAAATGCAGAGATACATCCCGTTATCCCTCAGCAGGGATCTCTCGGGGCAAGCGGGGATTTAGCGCCGCTCTCGCATTTAGCACTTGTGTTAGTGGGTGAGGGAGAAGTCGTTCACAGAGGAAAACATATGAAAGCCTCCGATGCCATGAAACAGGAAGGCATTTCGCCAATCGAGCTGGAGGCAAAAGAAGGCCTGGCTCTTATTAACGGTACGCAAGCAATGACGGCGATGGGGGTGGTAGCTTTTCTGGAAGCGGAAAAAATCGGATGGCTGTCTGAAGCTATTGCGGCCATGACTGTCGAGGCTTTAAATGGGATCACAGACACGTTTGATGAGAGGGTTCACCTAGCGAGAGGATACCCAGAACAGATTGCTGTTGCCAAGAGAATGAGGAATTGGCTAGAAGGAAGCAGGCTTACCACCCGGCAAGGGGAGATTCGGGTGCAAGATGCCTATTCGCTTCGGTGCATCCCCCAGGTCCTTGGAGCCTCCTGGCAGGTGATCGGATATGTAAAAGAAAAGCTTGAAATTGAAATGAATGCTGCCACTGATAATCCACTTATTTTTGAGGAGAGTGAACAGGTGATTTCAGGGGGGAACTTTCATGGGCAGCCGATTGCTTTTGCCATGGATTTCTTGAAGATGGGCATTGCGGAACTAGCTAATATTTCGGAAAGAAGGATTGAACGGCTCGTTAACCCGCAATTGAATGATTTACCGCCCTTCTTAAGCCCAAGACCTGGACTGCAATCCGGTGCCATGATCATGCAATATTGTGCAGCTTCACTCGTCTCCGAAAATAAGACTCTGGCCCATCCTGCTAGTGTCGATTCCATTCCCTCATCAGCTAATCAAGAGGATCATGTGAGCATGGGGACCATTGCTGCTAGACACGCTTATGAAATAATCCAAAACACTTGGAAGGTGTTGGCGATAGAATGCATCACGGCGATGCAGGGCGTTGAATACAGGGGTACAGAATATATGAGTGCGAAGACTTTTCAATTTTATGAAAAGGCCAGGGAAATCGTACCGACCATTAAGTCGGACCGAATGTTTTCAACTGATATAGAAGCATGTGCTTCATGGTTGAAAAATTATGACTTTACGGAACTATGTCTGGAAGAGATGTAAATAAGGGGTGAAGAGGGTATGGTGGCAAAGGGAAGAAGGGAAATCGTGAATTACAAAGGCTCTACGTTACATGCAAAAGGCTGGATTCAAGAAGCGGCGATTAGGATGTTGATGAATAATCTGGATCCACAAGTAGCCGAGAATCCTGAAGAACTTGTTGTATACGGTGGGATTGGCAAGGCGGCACGGAATTGGGAAAGTTATGACATCATCATGAAGACCCTACATGAATTGGAATCAGAAGAGACTTTGTTGATTCAATCTGGAAAACCTGTAGCCGTTTTCAAAACACATCCTGATGCGCCTCGAGTTTTGCTAGCCAATTCCAACCTGGTCCCGGCCTGGGCCAATTGGAATCACTTTCATGAACTCGACAAAAAAGGATTGATGATGTACGGACAAATGACCGCCGGTAGCTGGATTTATATAGGCAGCCAGGGAATCATTCAGGGAACGTACGAAACATTCTCGGAGCTTGCCAGGCAACATTTCCAAGGGTCATTAAAACAGACCATCACCTTGACGTCCGGCCTTGGTGGAATGGGGGGAGCCCAGCCTTTAGCGGTTACCATGAACCAAGGGATCTGTCTCGCCATTGAAGTAGATGAAGCTAAAATCGACCGGAGAATACAAAGCGGCTATCTAGATCGAAAAACCGCTGACATCGATGAGGCGATTGCCGTTGTAAAAAAAGCAAAGCAGGGTGGTGAATCGTTATCCATTGGTCTGCTCGGTAATGCAGCCGACATTTTACCTCTTATGATTGAACGTGGATTCATCCCCGATGTTTTAACGGATCAAACATCTGCCCATGATCCGTTGTATGGCTATATCCCTTCAGGAATGACGGTTACCCAAGCTGAACGGTTTCGAAAAGAAAACCCAAAGTCTTATGTTGCCCTCTCTAAACAAACGATTGCCAGCCACGTTAAATCCATGCTGATACTGCAGGAAAAGGGAGCCATCACCTTTGATTATGGAAATAACATCCGTCAGGTGGCTAAAGATGAAGGCGTCGAAAAGGCATTTAGCTTTCCAGGGTTCGTTCCTGCTTATATTCGCCCGCTCTTTTGCGAAGGAAAGGGCCCGTTCAGGTGGGCCGCCTTATCAGGCGACCCCGATGATATTTATAAAATTGACGCAGTATTGCTCGAGGAGTTTAAAGGGGATCAAAATCTATGCAACTGGATAAAACTTGCTCAGGAGAAAATTAAGTTCCAAGGCCTTCCTGCCCGAATTTGTTGGCTGGGTTATGGCGACAGGGCCCGGTTAGGAAAAATCATTAATAAAATGGTCACAGATGGGGAATTGAAGGCGCCCATTGTCATAGGAAGGGATCATTTGGATGCAGGTTCGGTTGCCTCGCCTAACCGTGAGACGGAAGCGATGAAAGATGGCAGTGATGCCGTCTCAGATTGGCCAATCTTAAATGCTTTGATCAATGCTGTCGGAGGAGCAAGCTGGGTTTCGGTTCATCATGGCGGCGGTGTGGGGATGGGCTATTCGATTCATGCAGGTATGGTAATAGTGGCGGATGGTACAAAGGAAGCGGAAGTAAGGCTAGATCGGGTCCTTACATCCGATCCTGGTATGGGCGTGGTGCGGCATGCGGATGCAGGTTACGAACTGGCAATCACGACGGCTAGGGAAAAGGGAGTTCATATGCCGATGATGGGAGAGAAATAGATGGATAGACCCGTTTTCATAAAAAATGCATCCCAATTGGTTACGCTTGCTGGAAATATAAAATCCCCCAGGATCAAAGCGGAAATGTCTGACTTGCAGATCATTGATAATGGAGGTGTCTGGCTTGAAGAGGGAATCGTGCAGGCAGTAGGAAAAACGAGTGATTTACATGAAGAATATACAGATCGTTTGTCCCAAGCGGATATCATCGATGCCTCTGGCCTATTGGTTACGCCTGGATTGGTGGATCCACATACACACTTAGTGTTTGCCGGGAGTAGGGAAACAGAATTTAACCAACGCTTAGAAGGTGCCACTTACATGGATATCATGAATCATGGAGGGGGAATTTATGCGACGACCGAAGCTGTAAAACAAGCAAGCCACTCGCAGTTGTTTCAAGAGAGCTGGGAAAGGTTGAATGGTTTTCTGTTACAAGGGGTGACGACAGTCGAAGCGAAAAGCGGCTATGGCCTGGACTGGAACACGGAGAGAAAACAACTTGAAGTGGCAAAGGAGCTTCATGAAAAACATCCGGTTGATGTTGTTTCAACCTTCATGGGTGCCCACGCCGTCCCGTCACATTTTAAAGAAAACCCTGAGGGCTTCGTTGAATTAATCATTAAAGAAATGATTCCTGCGGTTGCACAAAGTAAATTAGCGGAGTTTAATGATGTTTTTTGTGAAAAAGGCGTATTTACCCCCGAACAAGCAAAAAAAATCTTGGAAGCGGGTAAGAAACATGGATTGCAGGCTAAAATTCACGCGGATGAAATCGAGCCGTATGAAGGAGCGGAGCTGGCTTCGGAAATAGGAGCCATTTCCGCAGACCATTTACTGGAAGCATCGCATGATGGAATGAAGAAAATGGCGGCAGCAGGCGTGGTTGCCGTTTTACTGCCGGGGACAGCGTACTTTTTAATGAAAAGGTTCGCGGATGCAAGAAAGATGATCAATCTAGGCGTACCTGTCGCTCTTTCTACTGATTGCAACCCTGGGTCCTCCCCGTCGGTTTCTCTTCCGTTCATGATGAACCTTGCCTGCATGAACATGGGGATGAGCCCAGCTGAAGTTATAACGGCCGCTACGATAAATGCTGCTCATGCCATCGACCGCGCAAAGGAAATCGGGAGTATCGAAGTTGGAAAAAAAGCGGACATCACGATCTTTGACGTGAATCATTTTGCGAAACTTCAATACTTTTATGGAGTCAATCACACTCACATCGTCATTAAAAAAGGGAGAATCGTCGTGAGAGGAGGGAAGCTTGTTGAATGACCTGCATCTTCAACCGGCAATTTTTACATGGAGGAAGGAGACACCAATTGACGATCATCCGGCCAAAGTCCACCAATGGATACGAACGATCGATGAGTTGAAAACAGTGGAAGAAATGGAGAAACCTGATTGTGTCTTTTTTGGGGCCCCACTTTCAAGGTCATCGATCAGTCCATCAGGAGCATCGGAGTTCCCCGAATACTTCCGGCGTTCATGGAAGGGCTTTTCGACCTATAATATGGATTATGAAATGGATTTCTCGGGCTTGCAGGTTTGGGATTTAGGTGACGTAGCCATGCATGGAACAGACATCGATCTTTGTCACCAGTTCATTAGGGAAACATCCGCCACTGTTCACAATCAATTCCGGAATACCTTGATCGGGGGAATTGGAGGTGATCATTCTACGACTGCCATGTTGGTGAAAGGGATGAAACATATCTATCCTGATAAAAAGATAGGCATTTTACAATTCGATACCCATTTTGATTTACGGGATCCGTCAGAGCAAGGTCCTTCCAATGGTACCCCCATGCGTCAGTTGATTGAAGCAGGTACTGTCGAAGGGAACCATATTCATAATATCGGTCTGCATGGATTTTATAACACCAAGGATTTATTGGATTATGCCAAAAAGAAAGGGGTCCGGTATGTCCCTTTACGCCTCGCTCGGAAACGCGGCCTTGAACATGTGGTAAGCGATACATTGAATACTCTAGAAAAAGAAGTGGACATGATTTATGTGACGATTGATATGGATGTTCTGGATATGGCATATGCCCCAGGTGTTCCGGCTGCCACGTCAGGTGGAATGCGTCCGGAAGAATTGTTGGATGCCGTATTCCTTGCCGGCGGTCATAATAAGGTGAAGGCATTTGATATTGTTTGTTTGGACCCGCTTCGGGATACGATAAGACAGACTACGGTTCAGATTGGAACATCTGTTTTTCTAACCATGATATGTGGTCTCCTATCCAGGGGAAAATAACAACGATACCAGGTAGGAATCTTAAAGGGTGATTGAACAGCAAGTGTGTCATTAAAAGGTAGGACCAGAAAAGACATGTGGAAAAATTTATATGTGACATACTTTATAGCTTGAAAAATTAAATGTGCTATATTATAATGGATTAAAGCGGTTACATTAATCGTTTCTTGCATACAATATAGAGGAAGGGGTTGTAAAAATGGGAACTATCGTTTGTCAAACTTGCAACAGCACGATTGATCATTTTGAAGATGAAAAAGTAAGTGTACTTTATACACATAATCACAACTGCCACAGCTGCGATACGGCTGCCTCTAAAGAATAAGGTAAATAACATAGAAGGCTAATAGATTATGAGGGTGTTCAGGGTGTTTAAACCTGGGCACCCTTTTTCCATGAAATTAACGAACCATCCATTAAAGGGATTGTTGAAACGTACAGGATACATCGACGTGTAAAAAAAACCAGAACGGGTAGTTCGTTCTGGTTTTTACTGTTTCTTACTTTTTAATAATCCGTAAGTATTTAATTTCAGGATCCTCTGGACCTTGGACCGGAAGACCTACCTCGATATTTTTCTGGATATACGCGATATTATCTTCCGTGATCAGTTCGCCGGGAATGAAAATCGGAATGCCGGGCGGATAGATCATAATAAATTCGGCACTGATTTTACCGACGGATTCCTCGATAGGTACGACTTCAGTTTCTGCATAGAAAGCATCTCTTGGTGATAAAGCAAGAGGAGGCGTATCCGGAAGCAGGACTTCGATTCTTCCATGATCCGCTGCCTGTTCTTTAAACTCTTCTGATAAGTCCTTAAGGGCAGCGATTAACATATCCGCTTCCTCTTTAGAATCCCCTGGCGTTATCAAACAAAGAATATTATACAAGTCAGAAAGCTCCACCTCGATATTATGCTTTTCACGTAACCACTTTTCTACGTCATATCCGGTAATGTCCAATTCTTTAATGGAAATGATCAATTTTGTCGGGTCATAACTAAAGGCGGCTGGACTTGCTAATATCTCATCGCCAACACAATATAAATATGGAATTTCATTGATTGCTGCCCTCGTATATTCTGCAAGCTTGATTGATTCGTCAATCATCTCCCTGCCGATTGTTGCAAGCTGCCTTCTGGCCGTGTCAAGTGAAGCGAGAAGAATATAGGAAGTGGAAGTCGTCGTAAGCATGCTTAAAATTGCTTGGACCCGATTTGCCGAAATGAGACCGTCCTTAACATTTAAAACGGAACTGCCCGTCATCGAACCTCCGAGTTTATGGACGCTTGTAGCGGCCATATCGGCACCAGCCTGCATGGCGGATAGTGGCAGGTTTTCATGAAAATGAATATGGACCCCATGTGCCTCGTCAACCAGCACGGGAATTTGGTATGAATGGGCCAATTCCACTATCTTTTGTAAATCAGCTGAGATGCCGAAGTAGGTCGGGTTGATTACGAGTAACCCTTTTGCATCGCTGTGTTCCTTCAGTGTTTTTTCAACGGCTTCTATAGTTACTCCATGGGAGATCCCCAAGTCTTTATCGATTTCGGGATTAATGAAAATGGGAACAGCACCGGAAAATACGATGGCAGACATGACGGATTTATGTACGTTCCTCGGAACGATGATTTTATCCCCAGGCCCGCAGACCGACATGACCATTGTCATGATTGCACCGCTTGTCCCTTGTACGGAAAAGAATGTATGGTCAGCCCCGAAAGCCTCGGCCGCTAAATCCTGGGCTTTTTTAATGATTCCTTTTGGTTGATGAAGGTCATCAAGTGGAGCGATATTGATTAAATCTATTGATAAGGCATTTTCACCGATGAACTCTCGAAATTCAGCATCCATCCCTTTACCCTTTTTATGACCAGGAATATGGAATTGAAGCGGATTCTTTTTTGCGTGCTGTAACAAAGATGTATATAAGGGTGTTTCATTCTGTGACAAATTCTTGTAGCCCCTTTTCAATTTAATAGATAAATATACTCATTTATTCCAGTGTATTATGTGTATGACAACATCTACTAAAATGAGATGCCGTTATGGATAGACATAAAACAAAAGAATTATAGCATGTCTAACATTAAATGCCTAGTTATACTTTTTCATCCTAAAATAGCAGGCTAATGCTATCGGATCATGAAATTATGCGAGCTGATTCCTGATCGTTTATTTGAATATACTACATATGAATTTATCATTTGAATAAATAAATAATATTTGCCATAATGATTAGAATTGCATTGAAGTATTGACAGGGGGAAGATGCTTTTGAAATGGAAAACTCGTGTGACCGACTTATTGGGGATACAGTATCCGATTGTACAAGGGGGATTGGCTCACCTTGCCTATGCGGAGTTGGCTGCAGCCGTTTCAAATGCCGGAGGGTTGGGACAGGTAACGGCAATGTCGTTGAATGATCCAAATCAATTGGTTCAAGAAATTCGGAAAACGAAAGCAATGACGGACAAGCCTTTTGGGGTCAATTTCGCTATTGGTCAACATGGTAGGCCATATGAACATATGCTTGAGGCAGCGATGAAAGAAGAGATTGCCGTTGTTTCGGTAACGGGTGGCAATCCGGCCCCATTCCTAGAAATCCTTAAAGATACACCAGTGAAGAAACTTGTGCTAGTTGCGGCTAAAAGACAGGCAATCAAAGCTGAACAATTGGGCGCGGATGCTGTGATGGTCGTTGGGCAGGAAGGCGGAGGACATTTAGGCCGGGATGATATCGGTACTTCCGTACTCATTCCACAAGTGGTTGATTCCGTGAAAATCCCTGTAATCGCTTCAGGTGGCTTTGGGGATGGCCGCGGTTTGATGGCTGCTTTGGCTCTTGGTGCTGAAGGAATTGAGATGGGGACAAGATTCATTGCCGTAGAGGAATGTGTACATGCCCATGAATTATATAAAAATGCGTTGGTTTCGGGATCAGAAAAAGATACCGTTGTCATTAAGCGTTCGATTGGTGCGCCAGCCCGCGTCATTTCCAATAACTGGACAGATAAGATACTCGAAATCGAAAAAGAAAACGGTGGATATGAGCAATTGAAGAATTATATAAGTGGAGAGGCGAACCAGCGTTATATTCATGATGGGGTCCAGGATGGAGGCTTTGCTTGGGCAGGACAGGTCATGGGCATGATTCATGATATACCAACGACGGCTGAGTTATTCAAACGGATCATAGGTGAAGCGGAGGCCATTCGTTCAAAATGGGCTGAATGAAAACAGTTTCCCCATACAACAGGAATTAAAATACAACAGGAATTAAAACTATCTAAAAAGGATGTGTAAACATGGATTATCAATATCCAATGGACCTTGATTGGTCAACGGAGGAAATCGTCGACGTCATTAAATTTTTTGAAGCAGTCGAGAAGGCTTATGAAAGTAAAATCGAAAAAGAGGCATTCATGAAAGCATATCGTCGATTTAAGGAAATTGTTCCCGGTAAGGCAGACGAAAAGAGATATACGGACGAATTCGAATCGGCCAGCAAGTATTCAGCCTATCTTGTTGTTAAGAAAGCGAAGACTCTTGCAGATGGCGACTGGATCAAAATGAAATAAAATTCAAATTTTTAGAATACTACATTGACTTCCTGAAAAGTTTGTTTTAACATAATAAACAAGAAAAGATAAAGGCAGTGACGGAGAATAGTACCTTAATACTGTTCCGCAGAGAACCAGTGGTTGCTGAAAACTGGTGAACAAGTTTAAGCGAATGGACTTCCGAGCCCCAAACCGAAACGGATTGACGGAGTAGGCTTTGGCGATTATCTCATCGTTAATGGAGACAGGCATATAATGTTTTTATGCCGTAAAGTGAGCTATTATAGCTAATTAAGGTGGTACCACGGGTTCCTCGTCCTTTGGATGAGGGCCCTTTTTGCGTTTTTTTAAAATCGATAATTAAATCTACGATTAAGAGTAGTAATCTTATTTACTGTCGTCACAGAGAGCCGGGTCAGGTGAAAACCGGTACGAGAGAAGAAGATGAATGGACTTATGAGTGGTTTCTTGAATGAAGTAGGGAAGCCCGGTGACCACCGTTAAAGGGTTTGGTAGGAATCATTTCCTGCTGTGAGAGGGAAAAACGATTAGTTTTTCCAACTTGAGGTGGCACCGCGGTTTTCCGTCCTCTGCAAGCGCAATATTTGTGTTTGCAGGGGACTTTTTTTATACATGTATCGTTCCAATTAATAGTAAATCTACCTCGGATTCTATTTGGGTAGGTATAACGTTTACTGAATCTAAAGACCGGGAGGGTAATTTTAATGAAATCTTTGAATGAAAAAAAGATACTACGTTTTAAAATGGAAACGATAGAAGGAGATATACATACACCAATATCAATATTTCGGAAATTAGATGATAAGAAGAAGTTCCTGCTAGAAAGTTCAAATTCACATCATGATAATGGTCGCTATTCCTATCTTGGGTCAAGTCCTTATATGGAGGTCACTTCATTGGCTAATCAAGTCCATGTTAGGAATCCTGTAACAGGAGAGGAACAAGTGCAGGAGATGAACATCATCGAATTCCTGAAGGATCAACTTTTGGTCGAGCTTGAAGACATACCCATGAATCTTCCTCCATTTAATGGAGGGGCAATCGGATATCTGGGGTATGATGTCATTCGCTTATATGAAAAGATTGGAGATGTGCCCTCTGATCCGCTTCAAATGCCGGATGCCCATTTTCTTTTCTTTAAGGAATTGTACATATTCGATCACGTTTTACAGAAGATTCATCTTTTGACTGCGGAGGACGATGCAAAAAAAAGCCTTGCGGATATGAAAGAGAAAATCAACCAGCCGAGTAAACCGTCACAAGAATTATCGTCAGAATTTTTGGACTTTTATTCAAATTTCACACAGGCAGAGTTCGAGAAAATGGTGCTTGAAGCAAAGGAAGCCATTATCGCGGGTGAAGTGTTCCAGATTGTTTTATCACAAAGATTCCAGGCTGATTTTGACGGAGAGCCCTTCGATGCCTATCGTCGTCTTCGCTTGGCCAATCCATCGCCATATATGTTTTATATAGAGTTTGGAGAGTATACCGTTCTCGGTTCTTCACCAGAAAGCTTAATCAGCGTTTCTGCGGGTATGGTTCATGTTAATCCTATTGCCGGCACTCGTCCAAGGGGAAAGACGGATGAGGAAGATCTGGGGTTGGAAAAAAGCTTGCTGGTGGATGAGAAGGAATTGGCTGAACACAGGATGCTTGTTGATTTGGGAAGAAACGATCTCGGCCGAGTATGTGAGATTGGTTCCATTCACCTTACAGAAGAAATGGAAATTCAGAGATATCAGCACGTGATGCACATTGCCTCCAAGATTAGTGGGAAGCTTAAGAAGGAGTTTACGAGTTTAGATGCGTTGACGGTCTGTCAGCCTGCTGGAACTGTATCGGGTGCCCCGAAGATACGGGCGATGGAGCTGATCAATGAACTGGAAAATTGTAAACGAGGTGTCTATTCAGGATCTATTGGCTTTATCGGGTTCGGAGGCGACCTTGATATGGCCCTTGCCATCCGGACGATGATTATCAAAGAGGGGCATGCCTACGTACAAGCCGGAGCGGGAATTGTATATGACTCGGATCCGAAAACCGAATATGAGGAAACACAGAATAAAGCACGAGCACTGATGGAGGTAAATAATATATGATTTTATTGATTGATAACTATGATTCATTTACTTATAACTTGTATCAATATTTAGGAGAAGTCGAGAAGGACTTAATTGTTAAAAGGAATGATGAAATCACGATTGCTGAAATTGAAGCCTTGAATCCAATGGCAATCATCATCTCACCAGGTCCGGGCCGGCCAGAGGATGCGGGAATGAGTATGGAAATCATTCGTTCCTTTTATAAGAAACTACCTATATTAGGAATTTGCCTTGGTCATCAGGCTATTGGTGCAACTTTTGGAGCGAATGTGATTGGAGCTAAAGTGATCATGCATGGGAAAACATCAGTCATCGAACATGATGGAACAGGGGTCTTTGTCAATCAGGAATCACAATTTCCGGTGATGCGGTACCATTCCCTGGTTGTTGAAAGAAAAAGCTTGCCTCCTGAATTACTTGTTACGGCGAATGCCATGGATGATGGAGAAGTCATGGCACTGAAACATCGGGATCGTCCGCTTTATGGGTTGCAATTCCACCCTGAATCAATCGGAACAAAGATTGGTAAGGACCTGTTACATGAATTTTTCAAGATTGCTTCTGCATATCAATTAGAGAAGGAACAATCCATTTTATAATTTTAAAAACGAGTGGGGGAGTCAGTTGTGAAGGAGTATTTAGTGAAGTTAGCAGAGCGTCAAACATTGACGGAAGATGAGATGAGTAGAGCAGCCCAAGCGTTATTTTCTTCAGATATTACAGAAAGCGAGATGGCGGCTTTCCTTATAGCGTTAAAAGCAAAAGGGGAAACGGCAGGAGAAATCGCTAGTCTGGTCAAGGCCATGCGAAAGGAAGCAAGAAGCGTACAAACGAATTGTTTGAACGTGATGGATAATTGTGGAACGGGAGGAGATGGCTCACAAAGCTTTAATATCAGTACCACTTCTGCGTTCGTCCTAGCTGGTGCCGGTGTAAAGGTGGCCAAACATGGAAACCGTAGCATTTCCAGTAAAACCGGGAGTGCGGATGTTTTGGAAGAGCTTGGGGTCAATTTATTCCTTGAACCTGAGATGATGAAAGAACTGTTGGAGGAAAACGGAATCACTTTCTTGTTTGCACCGTCAGTCCATCCTAATAGTGCCCGGATTATGAAAGTGAGAAAGGAATTGAAGATTCCAACTGTATTTAATTTGCTAGGCCCCTTAACAAATCCTGTCCAGCTCGAAACACAATTATTGGGAATTAATCGTCGGGATATGCTTGAGCTTTTTGCCGAGGTGCTTCATAAACTAGGCAGAAAACGTGCGGTCGTGGTCCATGGAGCCGGATCTATGGATGAAGCAAGTCTGCAAGGAGAAAATTCTCTCGTTCTTTTAGAAGAAGGGGACATCATTCCTTATACTCTGCATCCTGAAGAAGTGAATTTGCCTATCTACGGAAATGAGGAGATCCGTGGAGGTAATGCCAAGGAAAACGCCAATATTATGCTACGTATTTTAAAAGGAGGAAAAGGGGCATATCGAGATACCGTTCTATTGAATGCAGGGCTGGGATTATTCGCCCATGGAACGGCAACCACGATTGAAAAGGGTATTTCTTTAGCTAGAGAAAGCATAGACAGCGGATCGGCATTGGCTAAATTAGAAACTTTAATTGCCTACAGCAACCGAAATAAGGTGGTAATGTAAATGGAAAACATTTTAACGAAGATTATCGAACAGAAAAAAATAGAAATTGCTCGGTTTAAAGAAGCAGGTATTCCTCAAATGGAGATGGCCTTTTCTACAAGGCCATCGCTTGTGGAGTATTTAAAGACAGCTGCGACGATTTCAATCATTGCGGAAATAAAACGTGCCTCTCCATCAAAAGGCACAATAAAAATGGATGTTGATCCGATCGATCAAGCCCTTTCTTATGAAAAAGGGGGAGCTGCAGCCATATCCGTATTGACTGATGAGTCTTTCTTTAAAGGAACGATCGACGATTTAAGAAATGTGAGCCAAATTGTTGAAATTCCAAGACTGTGTAAGGATTTCATCATTGATGAAATTCAAATTGACCGGGCCTACCATGCGGGAGCCACTATCATTCTATTAATTGTGGCAGCTCTTTCGAAAGAACGTCTACATGAGTTATATCATTATGCAAAAAGTAAAGGACTCGAAGTATTAACTGAAGTCCATGATGAAACAGAGTTAAAACAGGCTTTAGACCTTAAAGCAGAGCTGATTGGGATAAACAATCGAAATTTAAAGACATTCGAAGTGGATTTGGCTGTGACGGAACGTCTTGCGAATCTGCTTGATCCGAAAATTCATATCATCATCAGTGAAAGTGGGATCAAAACGAAAGCGGATGTCCAGCGTGTGCAAAAAGCAGGTGCAAGGGGCATATTGGTTGGAGAAACCTTGATGACGGCTACTAACCTTTCAAAGACAATGGATGAACTGCAAGTGAATTTTTAAGGAGTTAAGGAGATAAATATGTTTGTGAAAATTTGTGGATTGAAAACATTAGCGGATGCTCAATCGGCTGTAAGGGCAGGCGCTGATTTTATTGGGTTCATTTTTGCAGAAAGCAGCCGGAAAGTCCTGCCTGGATTAGTACGCGATATTGGCGGTGAACTTCCCGTCCACGTAAAAAAAGTAGGAGTGTTTGCTAATCAAACAGAACAAGAGGTGATAAGGATTGCTGAAAAGGCCAGATTGGATTATATACAACTGCACGGAAACGAGTCTGCTAGTTTTGCCGAAAAAATGCCGCTTCCGGTCATCAAGGCCTTTGCCATACATTCAGAGAAGGACTTAGAAAACCTTAGCGATTACCCCGCTGAATACCTGCTGGTCGACCTGCCGAAAGGGTCCTCGGGAAAGGGGTTGACGTTGGATTGGGACATGCTCCAAAAAGCCGCCCTTCCGCTTAATAAGATTTTTCTTGCAGGTGGATTGACTCCGGAAAATGTTGATCAAGCAATTTCTGTCGTGTCCCCAGTCGGGGTTGACGTTGCAAGCGGAGTGGAGACGAACGGATTCAAGGATGCAACAAAAGTAGAAGCGTTTATAAGGAAGGTAAAAAATATACCAGGAGAAGAGGAATGAATAGATGAGTACCTATACACACCCTGACAAAACTGGACATTTTGGCGCATATGGGGGCCGTTTTGTCCCGGAAACCCTGATGTCTGCAATCACGGAACTTGAAGAGGTGTATGAACAATCTAAAAAAGATCCGGAATTTCAAAAGCAACTAAACTATTATCTGACTCAATATGTCGGCCGTGAAACACCACTTTATCATGCAGAAAACTTGACGAAACTTGCTGGAGGCGCGGATATTTACCTGAAACGTGAGGATTTGAACCATACCGGTGCCCATAAAATCAATAATACGATTGGGCAGGCTTTATTGACACAGAAAATGGGAAAGAAAAAGGTCATAGCCGAAACGGGTGCAGGACAACACGGGGTTGCCACAGCGACCGTGTGCGCTTTATTGAAGCTTGAATGCATCATCTTCATGGGTGCAGAGGATATCAGAAGGCAGAAATTGAACGTTTTCCGAATGGAACTGTTAGGGGCAAAGGTTATTTCCGTAACACAAGGTAGTTCCACTCTGAAGGATGCAGTCAACGAAGCGCTAAGGTACTGGGTCGCGAATGTAGAAGACACTCACTACATTATGGGATCGGTTCTTGGGCCTCATCCGTTTCCAGTTATCGTCCGCGATTATCAAAGTGTCATCGGCAACGAAACGAAGCGTCAGTATGCTGATATGGCAGGGGGCCTTCCTGAAGCTGTGGTCGCTTGTATCGGGGGCGGCAGTAATGCGATGGGGATGTTTTACCCTTTCATTGAAGACGAAAAAGTGAAGTTATATGGAGTAGAAGCAGCAGGACATGGACTTCATACACCATTACATGCTTCAAGTTTGACGAAAGGAAAGCCTGGCGTACTTCACGGGGCCTTCATGTATGTCCTGCAAAACGAAGACGGGCAAATCCAGGAGGCCCATTCGATCTCGGCGGGATTGGATTATCCTGGGGTAGGCCCGGAACACAGCTACCTAAAGGATACAAATCGCGTCACCTATACTTCAGTTACCGATCAAGAAGCACTGGATGCGCTCGTATTGCTTTCAAGGGAAGAAGGGATCATTCCGGCTCTGGAAAGCTCCCATGCAATCTCTTATGGGTTAAAACTAGCTAAAGAAATGGAGAAAGGGACCGGGCTAGTCATTTGTCTGTCAGGTCGTGGTGATAAGGATGTAGAACAAGTCCAATCTATATTGGGAGGCAGCGAACATGAATAAGTTAACAAGGGTGCTACAGGAATGTGAAAACAAAGGGGAAAAGGCGTTCATCCCCTATATCATGGCAGGCGATGGCGGGTTGGACCGGTTAAGAAACCAGCTTGTATTCCTAGAAAAAAACGGGGCGACTGCCATTGAATTGGGCATACCGTTTTCCGACCCTGCGGCTGATGGACCGGTCATTCAGCAGGCAGGCATCCGTTCATTGGAAAAGGGTACGACTTTAAAGGAAATCTTGAAAAAAGTGACGGAAATCAAAGAGGATGTGAATATCCCGATTATCTTAATGGGATATACAAATTCAATTATGGCATATGGCCTTAAGGAGTTTATAGAAGATTGTCTCCAGGCAGGGATTGCGGGATGTATCATTCCTGATTTGCCGATTGAAGAAGAAAGAATATTTTCATCCATTAAAGCTTCGGGCATTACCCTGATTCGACTTGTGACCCTCACTTCCTCAAGGGAGCGGATCATGGAAATCACAGCAGGAGCAGAAGGGTTTATCTATGCAGTGACGGTAAAGGGAATCACAGGGACACGCGATGCCTTTGGGGGGGAAGTCGGTGAATACCTTAAACAGGTAAAGGAACTTAGTCCTGTGCCGGTACTTGCCGGATTTGGTATCTCCACGCCGGAGCATGTGAGGAACGCAATTCAATCTTGTGACGGGGTCATCGTCGGCAGCAAGGTCATAGAATGCTTCGAAAGTGGACAAGAGGAATACATCACCGAGCTGATAAGAGCAAGCAAAATATTGGTGCAAAGATAAAAATAAGGAGGGCCCATTAAGGAAGCCCTCCTTATCTTCTTATTTATTAGTATTCCATGCATATTTTGTAAATCCAATGTCATATTTCGACATACGTGTTTATTTTAATTGATATAAGGGTAAAAGATGTTCAAATGCATCTTGAATGGTTTGAATGAAATCATCTTCTTTTATTTGAATGGCCTTTTCGCGGGGGATCTGTATTCCGCAAAGGATTTCGGCTTTCTTTACCGTTTGCAAACGCGTAAACATGGAACGTAAATCTTCAGTAGAAAGACCTTCATGTGGAATGACTTCTGGTTTAGTATGATCCATTGACCAAACATAGTCTGAAGGGATATTTTCTTTTAACTGGATGACATTTTTCTCAAAATGCTGTCCGATTTCCACCTTATTGGGAGCTTCATAAATGACAGCGTACCAAATGAACAAATGAGTTTCCCATAACCCAATTTGGAAATGGGGCATCATCTTATAGCCCCGACTATTAGCCGCAAAAGCAACCCATGTATCGTTAGGAGGGTTTACTTTCCGTCTAGCATGTTTTGCGACATGAGGAAACATTTCTTCACCAGTCATTATAGAAAGCTGATGTGCAAAATGTTCGCCAAGCGCATGGAGCTTGGGTTGGATTTTTTCTTTTAAAGCTTCCATTCTTGGCTCTAATCCATCAATTTTAAATATGTTAAAATCATCAGAGGTGAAAATAGGTAAATTCATTTTTTATCTCTCCTACCGTAAATATCTGCACATATTGTAGCATAAGTATAAGGTGAAATCGAAAAAAGCGTTTTGAAATCCGAATCTGAATAACATGATGGGTAAAAACACAAATTAGTTGCTATTTGTTTGTGAAAGACATATGATAAAATAAAATTAAATTCTGAAAATTTAGTTTATTAATGAAGGGAGAATGTTAATTATGAAACAAGTCATGAACCAAGCATTAAAAGCTAAAGAAGTAGAAAAACATAGAGCTGCAGTGTTACGAATGGAAATGGACTATGAATTAGCAACCCTTTTTGAAGCGATAAGTGAAGAAAATGAGCAGAAGAGGTCACAATGCAAGCAAAGGCTAGAACGTATCCGATTGGAATTGCTAAAGCTTAAAGCATTGTAAATTAGCTGTAGAGATCGTTAAGGAGCATATGAATTAAATGGAAAATGTAAACAATCATAGATGAACGGACACTTATTTTTTCTGAAAATAAAGTGTCCGTTTTTCAATACATATTTTATCTTGTATGAAGAAAGTATTTCCTAAACGCACTATAATATATTTAAATAATAAGAAAATGACCCCTTTAAAGTGTTTGATTATTTAATCCCCTACATGGACATCTCTGTATTCTTAATTTTTAAAAAATTAAGAATACAGAGATGTTAAAAACTTGAAGTCTTGGTATATTTGCATTACTCTTTAAAATATCTATTTAATGTAGGTTAGATTACAAAGGACGGGATATTATGATGGCATCGGTTAAAGAAATGGATACATATGCGAAAAGATGGATAAAGCAAGCTGGAGGAAAGCTGAGGGAGTCTTTTGAAACCAAGCTGAATATCGAGGAGAAAACGAATCCCAATGATTTGGTAACCAATATGGATAAGGCAATAGAGAAGTTCTTTGTTGATAATATAACGTCAACATTTCCTGGCCACCGTATTTTTGGGGAAGAAGGCATGGGGGATGATATAAAAGATTTAAAGGGGACCGTATGGATCATTGATCCTATCGATGGCACACTGAACTTCATCCATCAACAAAGGAATTTTGCAATTTCCCTGGGTGTATATCAAGAGGGCATTGGGATTATCGGCATGGTCTATGATGTTGTGCATGATGAGTTATATCATGCGGTTAAAGGGCATGGAGCATTTATGGATGATCAAAGGCTTGCTCCATTAAACGAAGGGTCAGTCAGTACATCCATTCTTTCTATGAATGCGAGTTGGGTCACGGAAAATCGGCGGATTGATCCAAATCTCCTTGCCCCACTTGTCAGGGATGTTAGAGGAACGCGATCATATGGTTCAGCGGCATTGGAACTTGCTTTCGTCGCAGCTGGTCGGCTGGATGCTTATATTACGATGCGTCTTATGCCATGGGACTTTGCAGGAGGCGTGTTGCTTATTGAAGAGGTTGGCGGGGAAGTGAGCGATATAAAAGGAGAGGAATTGGACTATTTATTAGGGGGTTCTCTTTTTGTATCCAAGCCGGGTCTTCATAAAGAGGTTTTTAAAAGGTATTTATCAGGAAATACAAAAAAATAACCTACTTGGAGAAAAATCGATGTACGATAAAACTATTTATTGGAAATGAAGTTTTTGAATATAATGTTATAAAAAAACTCGCTGCAGGCAGCGAGTTTTTTATTTATAACTTTCCTGCTTCACGCAGTTTTTTCTTTTGTGAGAAGCCAAACCCCATTATACCGCACAGTACCACGATTGCTGCAATAATTCCGAGTATACTCTTTTCAGCAATAAAGATGCCAATGGAGCCAATACAAATTGTCGCTAGTATCGCTAAAATTAAGAAATTCCATTTAATATTCATTAAAAATCACCCCTAATAATCCTATTGTACATAATTTCGTTATTTGTTTCTACCATGTTTGTGATATAATATGTAAGTTAATACTAGTGATACGTTAAACACCAAATTTTTTTAGGAGTGAATTTTTTGAAATTAAGAGAAAATATTCGTAATATAGCCATCATTGCCCACGTCGATCATGGTAAAACAACTTTAGTGGATCAGTTGCTTAAGCAATCTGGTACATTCCGTGAAAACGAACACGTTGAAGAACGTGCGATGGATTCTAATGCTATTGAAAAAGAACGCGGAATTACGATTCTTGCGAAAAATACAGCAGTACAATACCAAGACACAAGAATCAATATCTTGGATACACCTGGTCACGCCGATTTCGGTGGTGAAGTAGAACGGATCATGAAAATGGTTGACGGTGTTTTACTTGTTGTTGATGCTTATGAAGGTTGTATGCCACAAACACGTTTCGTGTTGAAAAAAGCGTTGGAACAAAAAATCACGCCTATCGTTGTCGTGAATAAAATTGACAAAGATTCTGCCCGTCCAGATGAAGTTGTTGACGAAGTAATCGACTTATTCATCGAGCTTGGTGCAGAAGAAGAGCAATTAGATTTCCCAGTTGTCTTTACTTCAGGTATTGCTGGAACAGCAAGCTTGGATTCAGATCCAACTAAACAAGAAAAAGACATGACTCCTTTATTCGAAACAATTGTCGAAACGATTCCTGCTCCAGTTGATAACTCAGAAGAACCACTTCAATTCCAAGTGGCTTTACTTGATTACAACGATTATGTAGGCCGTATCGGTGTTGGTCGCGTATTCCGTGGAAAAATGCACGTAGGTCAACAAGTTTCATTAATGAAGCTTGATGGATCTGTTAAGCAATTCCGTGTAACGAAAATCTTTGGTTATATCGGCTTGAAAAAAGTTGAAATCCAAGAAGCCGTTGCTGGTGACTTAATCGCTGTTTCAGGTATGGAAGATATCAACGTCGGGGAAACGGTTTGTCCTGTAGAACATCCTGATGCTCTTCCAATCTTACGTATCGATGAGCCAACATTACAAATGACTTTCCTTGTAAACAACAGCCCATTCGCAGGCCGTGAAGGTAAATTCGTAACAGCTCGTAAAATCGAAGAGCGTTTGAAAAGCCAATTACAAACAGATGTTAGCTTAAGAGTTGAAAACACTGATTCACCGGACGTATGGATCGTTTCAGGTCGTGGAGAGCTTCATCTTTCTATCCTGATTGAAAACATGAGACGTGAAGGATATGAACTTCAGGTATCTAAACCAGAAGTAATCGTTCGTTTAATTGATGGCGTACGTTGTGAACCAGTTGAACGTGTTCAAATTGATGTTCCAGAAGAACATACTGGTTCTATCATGGAATCCATGGGAGCACGTAAAGGTGAATTGCTAGATATGGTCAATAGCGGAAGCGGTCAAGTTCGTTTACTATTCACGATCCCTGCACGCGGACTTATCGGTTACTCTACTGAGTTCTTAACAATCACTCGTGGTTACGGAATCATGAACCATTCGTTCGACAGCTACCAACCAATGGCACAAGGTCAAGTCGGCGGAAGACGTCAAGGTGTATTGGTATCTATGGAATCAGGAAAAACAACACAATACGGTACAATGCAAGTAGAAGACCGTGGTGTCATCTTTGTTGAACCAGGTACTGATATTTATGAAGGTATGATTGTCGGTGAACATAACCGTGATTCAGATTTAACGGTTAACATCGTAAAAGCAAAACAAATGACAAACATGCGTTCAGCTAATAAAGACCAAACTTCTTCCATGAAGAAACCAAGAATCATGTCCCTTGAAGAAGCGCTTGAGTATTTGAATGATGATGAGTATTGTGAAGTAACTCCTGACTCAATCCGTCTTCGTAAGAAGATTCTTGATAAAAATGAACGTGAAAGAGCAGCGAAAAGGAAAAAAGTAGCTGTCGAAGAAAAATAATAAGCAATAGGAGGAGAAAAGAGTGGATATCCAAGAGCGATTATCATTTTTTGCAGCGTTGTACAGAGTGGATGAAAACCCTGAAGCGGGAATGTGGTATCTGTATTTAACAATCTTTGGATTATGCATCCTTGTCTATCAGCTAGGTTTCGCCAAAAAGCTACCTTTGCTCAAAAATGTGATTATTTATGTGGTAATGGCACTTGGATGTACCCTTCTTTCTTTCTTTGCTGTGTTTCTCCCAATGGGGGAAGCGTTAGTCATTGCGTCTCTCGTTCTTGGAATTTATAAGTTTCGGCTTCATAATTCAAAAAAAGAAGAACAGGCCTGAGTGGCGTCATGAAATCATTACAAGATGCTTTATACAATTGGCTGTCGATAAAAGTTGTATGTGTTGAAAGGCCTGATGATACAGCTGCACGGGATACAGAAATGTTTTTCATGCAAATGTTGCAAGATGACCACCAAGTGAGCATTAATTCCGTAACAAAAACAGAACCTTTTTATTTCGTTGAATATAAAGTAGGAGACGAAATGAAAAAGCAACGTTTCCCGATTGAATTAATTGACATCATGTTGGATCAAATACAACTTGAGCCTGATAAGTATAAAAATATCGAGTAATACAAAAATGACCGTGCGGTTTTCCGCACGGTCATTTTTGTATGGAAAGAGGAAGAAAAAGGGCGTAAACAAAATGAGAAAATGCCCATAACGAAAAAGCGAATAAATCGAAAGGGAGGGGTACCCCTGTTTTTGAAAGAAACGATAATGGAAAATAAAGCAGGACGGCTGGAATGATGAATAATAAAGCGAAGGATAATCGCCGGACAATCTTTCTTTTTCGTACCATGTAGACATAACTCCATGTAATGAAGAGAGATATAAATAAATGAAAAGAAAATAACCATGCCTCGTTCCAAGGTACTCCGCCTACCAGGGGAATGAAATCCACATTCAATAAAAGATGATACACTCCAATTCCTGAAAGCTCTTCGAACCATTTCGTTATAAAACCGAGCGACACCCCATTAAAGAGACCGAGCAGGAATATCCGTAACCGATTACCAGTCATCTTCTTTTTTTATGGTGCGATAGAGGTGGAAATTACCTGTAGCAATCCGTTCGTTCGTACGTTCTTCAATGCGTTGCTTACATGCATCGCACATATAAGTATGTATAGGACGGTTACGTAGTTTTTTAGCTTCAGGACTATCATCGGGTATATCTTCAATTTGGTCGCATATTACGCATTTTACCTTCATGTTTTTGAACCTCACTTCAATTTCAGTATGTTTATGTTTAAGTATACCAATAATTTCATGCTAAAACGAGGATAAAGTACAAGTCTCCCCTGATGAATTCCTTGTGGTCGTCAAAGCTGAAACTAAGAAAAACCCGTAGAAGTTCGACGGGTTCTATGGTTAGTCTTTATAATGGTTGGATTGTTCATTTTGTTTCTTGTCCAACTGTTTTCTTTCGTCTGATTCATCGAGTGAGTTCTTTTTATCTTCCATAACTTTGGTTGGAGTGGGTTTTAGAGTATCACTTGGGATTTCGGGGATGACTCTGCTTGTAATATCTGCCAACTCATTTAAAACCCCTCTTACTGGTTCTCCATTCCTAATGTCTGCTGCCACTTCTTTGATACGGGCATACAAGTCTGGATCGGCAACGACTATTGCATAAGCCCCGTAGGGATCGTTTTTTAATGTTTCGCCAACTGAGTATTTAACCGTTCCGACCTGAGAGCGTTCGATATCCGCATCGATATCGATTCCTACCAGTGCGTATTTTCCAAGTACAACAGCAGTGGCATCATTCACTTCTGGTACAGATTGAGCGAGTGCCGTAAGCCTTTTAGATGTATGTTGTCCAGTCCTGCGATCGCTTTCCTGAATGGTTGTGTTATGGACTTGAGTTAAGCTGTTTTTAGTTGAATCTGTTGATCCTTTGCTGTTATTGGCCATTGAACAGCCTGACATCAGTACAATCGCAGTAAATGAAAAAAATAGTTTGCGCAAGTGTCCAGCCTCCTTTTCATTGAATAGTAACTCTAAGTACATTTCATTTCTTTTATGGAAGTTTTCTTTATAGTCTTTAAATGTTCTTCTATCTTTATGCAAAGGGACATATATTTTATCAACAGTCTCGTCCGCTACATAACTGCTTTGTGCAGTCATTGGTAGGCTATATCCGATAAAGAGCAGGCAGGAGGCGTCAAATTGGACAAAATCTACGTTTTAGATACGAATGTCCTGTTGCAGGATCCGTATTCAATCTATTCATTTGGAGATAATGAAATCATCATTCCAGCAGTAGTACTAGAAGAATTGGATTCGAAAAAAAGGTATATGGACGAAATCGGAAGAAATGCAAGGCAGGTATCGAAATTAATTGATCAATTTCGTGAAAAAGGGAAACTTCACCAGAGTATCGCGCTTCATAATGGGGGCAGTTTACGAATAGAACTTAATCATCGGTCTTTTCATGAGTTACAGGAGATTTTTGTCGAGAAAACAAATGATAACCGAATATTAGCGGTTGCAAAGAATTTATCATTAGAGGAAGAGACGAAAGAGGATGGGAAGACGGTCATCCTAGTTAGCAAAGATACCTTAGTGCGAGTTAAGGCGGACGCAATCGGTCTTGAAGCGGAAGACTTTTTAAATGATCGGGTCGTTGAACTTGACCATGTGTATGGAGGGTACAAAGAGAAATTTATCTCGATTGACAATTTAAATAACTTTTATGAAAAAAGTTATTTAGATCTTAAAGAGTTAACGGACGATCAATACTATCCTAATCAATTTCTACTAATGAAGGACACTTTGGGAAGCTCAGCTTCAGCGATTGGAATTATTGATGAAAACTGTAAGAGAGTGAAGAAATTGATGTATGAAGGAGAACATATATGGGGAATTAAGCCAAGGAACGTTCAACAGACGATGGCTTTAGACTTATTGCTTCGTTCGGATGTTCAGCTTGTTACCCTTATCGGTAAGGCAGGTACGGGAAAGACGTTGCTCGCTTTAGCAACAGGTTTGCTACAGACAGAAGATCTGGCACATTATAAGAAACTTCTTGTCGCAAGGCCCATTGTACCAGTCGGTAAAGATATCGGGTATTTGCCGGGAGAAAAGGAGGAGAAATTGAAACCATGGATGCAGCCTATATTCGATAACCTGGAATATTTGTTCAATACGAAGAAACCAGGGGAATTGGATGCCATATTAGCGGGAATGAGTTCGATTGAGGTAGAAGCTTTAACGTATATTAGGGGGAGGAGTATACCCGATCAATTCATCATCATAGATGAAGCGCAGAATCTTACCAAACATGAAGTGAAGACGATCTTAACCAGGGTCGGGGAACGAAGTAAGATCGTTCTGATGGGAGATCCGGAGCAAATTGATCATCCGTATTTGGATGAATATAATAATGGCTTGACCTACGTTGTAGAAAAATTCAAGACAGAGAGGATTGCCGGGCATGTAAAGTTGATAAAAGGAGAAAGGTCTGTATTGGCACAGCTGGCTGCAACACTTTTATAACAAAAAAATGGCGCGGGAAAAATTTCCTTTGCCATTTTTGTCAGATATCGCAGGAGCCTTGCATCAAAAAAAAGGTTCCTATTATTTAACAGTGAAAGATGTGACATGCCTAATTGGATTATCGATATTCGATCCATCACCAAAATAAATTTCCATGGGGCCGCCTTCCGATACTTTAAGAGGTTGACCATCCTTGGAAAATCCGATGAAAAATTTCAGGGCATCTTCTAAAGGAAACGCTACTTCTTTTCCATCGGTTGAGACGATAACTTCGGTTGCATCGTCATCGGGTTCGGCATTTTTTATAAAAGGTTCAAATGGAATACCGAAAGAACCTTCAAGTAATCTTTGTTTCTCGAATTTTCGTTCAGTTTTTATGGTAGGAGGCAAAATGGCTCCTTCTTGAATTTCTTTTTGCCAATGTCTAGAAGCTTTTTTCGTATAATCTTCTAGTTCATTGATCTGTACTCTTTCAGCACTGAAATATGTATCAATCTCCACTTTACGATCATCAAAGATCCATACTCCAGGGTCTATTGTAATAGGATATTTCACTTTGCCGTTAATAAACACGATGGATTCCAAATATCTCATTCCTTCCTTTACTCACATACAGGTACAATTATAATCAATTACAAGTAAATTGTCACATTATCTAGTAGCATTGAAGACAATTGTTTCCTTAATTTCGTTATTCTTTTTGTTTGTCAATATCCTTGCTTTTTCAGACAACTAAAGGTAGAATTTAAAGATAAGATTTAATCGCTCTGAGCGGGGGGATTTAACATGGCATCTGATATGCTTGTCAATCATCGAGAAAAAGCTTATGCTTTATTAAAAGCAGATGCTGACAAGATTCTAAAATTGATAAAAGTTCAAATGGAGAATCTCACAATGCCTCAATGTCCTTTATATGAAGAGGTACTGGATACACAAATGTTTGGTTTATCACGGGAGATTGATTTTGCCGTACGTTTAGACCTAATAGAGGAACTGGAAGGCAAATCTCTTTTAGAGACACTTGAAAGAGAATTGTCAGTATTACATGAAGCATCATTAAAAAAATAATATACAAAACATACTAACTCAAACAAATCTCGATGATTGTTTGAGTTTTTTATTTATATACATCACCAAACAAAAGAGCTATACTATATATCGATAGTGTTATACTAATTGGACATAACAGTCGTTGTTAGTCCTTTTTTTATATGTAATGTGATTCACATTGTATTAGCAGGTTTATAAAGTATCCTTAAAAACTAGAGTAATCTTCTTTTCGAGACATTTGAATTATATATTAACAACTGAATCATTGGTACTACGACAAAGAGCGGGTTTTAAAATTCCTAGGATTTGAAATAAAAGAATTTTTTATTTTTTTATTGTATTCAGTTTATTTTAGTATTATGGTTATATTAATTGAATATTAAAGTGAAAAATGTGAAAAGTTGATATATCATAATAATAGTAATTATTTAAAAATTTAGTTTTATGTTGCTTTGAATTGTTATTTAAGGGAAATGAATTAATGTACAATAATGATTTGGGAATCATTTGGATAATTCCCGAGTGAATCGGAGATTTAAAAGTCGTGATATCACTCACGCTTTTATTCTATATATCTATTTAATAAAAAATACATATTGATTAGGGTGGTAGCAATGGGTAAACGTATAGAAAAGGTACTTGCGGCAAATCGTGGAGAGATTGCGATTCGGATTTTTCGGGCATGTACGGAATTAGACATTTGTACAGTTGCAATCTATTCCAAGGAAGATTACGGATCCTATCACCGTTATAAGGCAGATGAAGCATACCTAGTTGGTGAAGGTAAAAAACCAATTGACGCATATCTGGATATTGAAGGAATTATTGCAATCGCTAAGATGAGTGGAGTCGACGCCATTCATCCGGGTTATGGTTTCCTATCAGAAAACATAGATTTCGCTAAACGTTGTGAAGAAGAGGGAATTATCTTCATTGGACCTGAATCAAGGCACCTAGATATGTTTGGGGACAAAGTAAAGGCTAGAACCCAGGCTGAATTGGCAGGCATTCCGGTCATTCCAGGCAGTGATGGACCTGTCACAAGCGTGGAAGAAGTGAAAGAATTCGGTAAGAAGTACGGCTTCCCCATTATTATCAAAGCCTCACTTGGTGGAGGCGGACGCGGCATGCGTATTGTCGAAAAGATGGAAGAAACCGAAGAAGCATACAATCGCTGTAAATCGGAAGCGAAAGCAGCCTTTGGGAATGATGAAGTATACGTAGAGAGATACATTAAAAATCCAAAGCATATAGAAGTCCAAATATTGGCAGATTCTCATGGTAATACCGTTCACTTATATGAACGTGATTGCTCGGTGCAAAGACGTCATCAAAAAGTCGTGGAAGTTGCTCCTTCCGTATCGCTTACAGAGAACCTTAGAGAAGAGATTTGCGAAGCTGCAGTCAAATTGGCCCAAAATATTGACTATGTTAACGCGGGTACAGTTGAGTTCCTTGTAGCGGATGGAGAGTTTTACTTCATTGAAGTCAATCCAAGAGTACAGGTTGAGCACACGATTACAGAGATGATTACAGGGATCGATATTGTTCAATCACAAATCATGATTGCTGAAGGGCATGAACTACATGGCGAAAAGATTGGCATTCCCGAGCAAGCTGGGATCAGTACACATGGGTTTGCCATTCAGTCCCGGGTAACGACGGAAGATCCTTTGAATAACTTTATGCCTGATACGGGTAAAATGAATGTTTATCGTTCGGGAGGAGGGTTTGGCGTACGTTTGGATGCGGGTAACGGTTTTCAAGGGGCGGTGATTACTCCTTATTATGATTCCTTGCTGGTTAAGCTTTCAACACATGCACTGACGTTTGAGCAAGCTGCTTCCAAAATGGTGCGTAATCTGAAAGAATTCAGGATCCGTGGAATTAAAACAAACATCCCGTTCCTTGAAAATGTCGTCAAGCATAAAAATTTCCTGACGGGAGAGTATGATACTTCGTTTATCGACTCAACGCCCGAACTGTTCAATTTCCCAGTCAGAAAAGACCGTGGAACGAAAATGCTTTCCTATATCGGGAATGTCACGGTGAATGGTTTTCCTGGAGTGGAAACGAAGAAAAAACCAGTCTTTGATCCTGCACCAATTCCGAAGGTGAGTGATCTACCACTCATCCCAGGAACAAAGAATATTTTAGATGAACGGGGAGCGGAAGGGCTGGTAAACTGGATCAAGGAACAGAAAGAAGTGTTGGTGACCGACACGACCTTCCGTGATGCACATCAATCCTTGTTGGCTACAAGAATTAGATCTAAGGATATTTTAGACATTGCAGAGCCTACAGCAAAATTACTTCCAAACCTATTTTCCATGGAAATGTGGGGAGGGGCAACATTTGATGTGGCCTATCGTTTCTTGAAAGAAGATCCATGGGAGCGTTTGTTAAGTTTTAGGAGAAAGACACCTAATGTCCTTCTACAAATGCTTTTAAGAGCTTCCAATGCAGTGGGTTATAAAAATTATCCGGATAATGTCATTAAGGAATTCGTCGAGAAATCAGCACATGCTGGCATAGATGTCTTCCGTATCTTCGACAGCCTCAACTGGGTAAAAGGCATGGAAGTAGCTATTGATGCAGTTCGTCAATCCGGCAAAATTGCTGAAGCGGCCATTTGCTATACTGGTGATTTGAATGACCCTTCACGCAGTAAGTACAATATCGATTACTATAAAAATATGGCGAAGGAACTGGAACATGCAGGCGCTCATATTCTAGCTATCAAGGATATGGCAGGACTTTTGAAACCGGAAGCTGCTTACCGCCTTGTATCTGAATTGAAAGAAACGACGTCTCTTCCTATCCATTTGCATACTCATGATACGAGCGGAAATGGAATCTTTATGTACTCAAAAGCCATTGAAGCTGGAGTGGATATTGTTGATACGGCCATTGGTTCTCTTGCAGGTTTAACGTCCCAGCCAAGCATTCAAACCCTTCATTATGCATTAGAGGGCTCGGGAAGACAACCTAAATTGGAACTGGAGTCACTTGAACGTTTAGGGGAATATTGGGGAGAGGTACGGAAGTTCTATAAAGACTTCGAAAGCGGAATGAACGCTCCTCATACGGAAGTTTATAAGCATGAAATGCCAGGCGGACAGTATAGTAATTTACAACAACAGGCTAAAGCTGTAGGACTTGGAGATCGGTGGCATGAAGTGAAGGAAATGTATCAACGCGTCAATGTAATGTTCGGGGATATCGTTAAAGTTACGCCGTCTTCAAAAGTGGTGGGTGACATGGCCTTATTCATGGTGCAAAACAGCCTGTCGGAAGAAGATGTACTTACAAAAGGCCAAACTATCGATTTCCCTGATTCCGTAATTGAACTTTTCGAAGGATACTTGGGACAACCAGCGGGAGGATTCCCTCAGAAACTGCAGGAAGTTATTCTTAAAGGGAAAAAACCAATTACAGTAAGACCGGGTGAACTATTAGAAGAAGTAGATTTTGAAGCACTAAGAGAAGAATTGTTCAAAGAATTGGGTCGTCCAGTCACCGACTTTGATTTATTGGCATACGCTCTATATCCTAAAGTATTCTTGGATTATAATAAAACGATAGAGTTATTTGGTGATGTATCCAACTTAGACACTGCCACTTTCTTATATGGTATGAGATTAGGGGAAGAAATCGAAGTCGAGATAGAAAAAGGTAAAACCCTTATCGTAAAATTGGTATCAATCGGACAGCCTCTGGCTGATGGAACACGAGTGGTTTATTTTGAATTGAATGGTCAATCTCGTGAAGTAATCATCAAAGACGAAAACATTAAATCGTCCGTGCAAACCAAAATGAAGGCTGATACGAAAAATAAAGAACATATCGCAGCTACCATGCCTGGTACAGTCATCCGTGTAGTCGTAGAAAAAGGCGATCAAGTTAAGCAAGGGGATCACTTGATCATTACAGAAGCGATGAAAATGGAAACGACTGTTCAAGCGCCATTCTCTGGGACGATTAAAGATATCCATGTTAAAGATGGAGAACCGATAAGTACGGGAGATCTATTGATTGAAATCTCGAAGTAATAATAGTAAGAGAGCAAGAGAATAAGAGAATGACGAGGAGGTCTACAGGATTAGTAAGTCCCTGTAGGCCTATTCTCTGTCCAATGTTTAAAAGCCATGCAAAAGCCATCATTCAAATGAATGATGGCTTTTGCATTTGTTTGAAAAATCAGACCTTATCGAGCAGGTATGGTTGGGGATGACACGTTCACGTCTTGGTCATTAATCGTGGAAACTTTATTATCCTTTTCAATAAGTAAAGCGTTTTTCCTGCTTCTTGTAGTGAGGAGTAACAGATAACTCATGACCCCGAAAAAACAGGCAATAAATAAGGCGTGTGCCAAGGCGATATACAAATTCTGACGCGAGAAAATGATGAAAGCTCCGGCGGTCACTTGTAAAAAAACTAGGATGAATGCAACATTCCAACCACCGTATATGACTTTTTGATGCTTATAGTGTTTATGGGCCAAGAATGTGGCGTATGAAACCCAAAAGAAAATGATCCCGGCTATCGACCTATGCCCCATTTGAATCCATTCATAAATATTGGTTGGTAGAAACAAATTCCCGTTCCCACACAAAGGCCAATCTTTACAGATAAGGCTAGATTCGGTATGCCTAACAAGGGCGCCAGTATAAACGACTAGTAAACTAAAAATCAAAATGCCTGTAATGTGGAATCTCATTCTTTTGTCGACGATAAGTTTTTCAGCTTCGAATTTCTTGTCCACTTCGAAAATCAATAGTGTTAATAATAAGACAGATGCAAAGGATATCAGGGAAATACCGAAATGAAGAGCCAAGACAAAATCAGATTGTGACCAAATTACGGCTGCAGCTCCTATTAATCCTTGAAGAACGAGGAAGCCGAAAGAAATGATGGATAGAAAGCGGGCTTCCCGAATGTGGCCTATCTTTCGCCAAGACATAACAGATAATAGCAGGACCATAAGTCCGCCTGCACCTGATACAAGTCTATGCGAGAGTTCTATCACCAGTTCGAACGAAATTTCTTCGGGTATCAATTGGCCGTTACATAAAGGCCATGATCTTCCACACCCCATGCCGGAATTTGTCTTTGTGACTAAAGCTCCCCCTATTAGGATAAAGAGCATGACGATCGTTGTTAAAACACCCAACCATTTAAGAGACGATTTCACAAGTAGTCCCACCTTTTTCTTTGAGTCAAATCAGTTAGTTTTATAAAATTACTTACTATCATCATATCATAAAGCATTTGATAAATATTTGTAGAATCTCCTCGATATTACACAAATTAGAATGATTTTACAAGTTAGAAAAAAGTGTGTTTTTTATATGAGGGCAACAGTAACGGTTGAAAAATATGACGAAATTTGCTAAAAGTATAAGAAGGAGGAAATGTAAAAAAGAGTAAAGATGTGTAAAATGTAGGATACTGATATAATGAATGTTGAAAGTGTCTTCATATGAATTTCTTAATGCACTTGCACTTTTCGTTTAAAAGGCTCTCGACACAATTTGGTCAAGAATAATACGAAAAAATTTCACAAAAGCTTCCAAAAATGTGTTTTAATATATTGAAGAAATATTTTACTGATTTTTACTATTATCTAAGTATACCTATAAAGTATTTGGAATTGATGAACTTCCGAGGGCTCCCAATGATAAAGGGTATATGTAATTTTTTTACTTTTTGTTTGCGCTTCCTTGGTTACAAATATAGAAAAGTATGAAATAATGTTCTATAGGATGTACTAAGTTTAACCTTTTACTTTTGCATGTTTGTGAATGATTCAAAGGAGGAGAACAAATGTCAGAAACAAGGGGTATGTCCGAAGCTGTCTTGAAGGACAGTAAAGCCACCCTTCAATCGGATATACCAGAAACCACAGCCTGGAAGGACTTTCTGGCACTTATTAAAGTGGGGATTGTCAATTCAAACATAATCACAGCTTTTACTGGTGTGTGGTTAGCCATTCACTTTTCGGGACTTAGCTTTTTCGGTAACCTTAATGTAGTGTTTTATACTCTTGCAGGCTCGGCTCTAATCATGGCTGGATCTTGCAGTTTCAATAATTACTATGATCGAGATATCGATCATTTGATGGAAAGAACAAAAAACCGTCCAACTGTTACAGGAAAAGCACAACCTTCCAAGGTATTGTTTCTAAGTTTTGGATTGATTGCTGCAGGCCTTATTTTTCTTGCATTGACTAATATGACCACGCTATTGATCGGAACATTTGGCGTTTTTGCCTATGTAGTCCTCTACACAATGGTCTTTAAAAGAAGGTTTGTATCGAATACGATAATAGGTAGTATATCGGGTGCAGTACCACCTCTGATTGGATGGGCAGCCATTGACCCGAATCTTAATGTTATTGCGTGGGTATTATTCGCAATCATGTTCTTATGGCAGCCACCTCACTTTTATGCTCTTGCAATGAGGCGGGTCGAGGAATACCGTGCAGCGGGGATCCCAATGCTCCCTGTTGTAAAAGGTTTTAAAAGGACAAAAAAATCAATTATATTGTGGATTATTACTTTAATGTTCATTCCATTCTTTTTAACTCCATTAGGTATCCCATTAGTCGTTTTGGCAACATTATTAAGTAGCGGCTGGCTTATTTTGGGATTGAAGGGGTATAAAAAGAAAGATGACATTAAATGGGCCACTTCCATGTTTGTATATTCGCTTAATTATATGACTATATTATTTGTAGCGATGGTTATAGTTACACTTATTTAAAGTAGGTAAAACATATATGGTCGCAGCTTGTTATAGAATGAGCTGCACCTAACTCGATAATTAATTGTTCATTAATTTCATACATATTATCCAGAGAAAAACATCATGAGATTCCTTCATTAATAGAGCGGTTGGTTATTCAATAAAAAATCCTTAGTCTAGGGATTCTTTCTTTTATAGAAATTGACATAGAGAGAATATTCGCAATTGCGCCCATTTTTGTTTTTGTGAGAAAATTTTGATGAAAGAGGGGTTTCTAAAGCTATGAAAAAAAGGTTGCACAAATGGCGCCTGATTGCTTTGCTGGGTATAGTAGGACTTGTCCTTTCGGGCTGCGGTGAACCATTTCTATCCACGCTGAAGCCAGCTGGCGATGTTGCGCAAACACAGTTTGACTTACTGATGTTGAGTACATTAATCATGGTACTGGTAATTATTGTAGTAGTTATTTTGTTCGTTGTAGTTTTGCTGCGCTTCCGCCGAAAAAAGGGCGACGAGACAATACCGAAACAAATTGAAGGAAGTCACAAACTTGAAATTATCTGGACTGTTATTCCTATCCTTCTTTTAATTGTTCTAGCTGTTCCGACTGTTGTCACCACTTTTGACTTGGATGACACAAGCGCAATGGATAAAAAAGATAAGGATGGAAAAACGAAGGACGCTTTGGTAGTCAATGTTAGGGCGAACCTTTATTGGTGGGAGTTCGAGTATCCAGACCTTGGCGTGATAACAAGCCAGGATTTAGTCGTCCCAACTGATCAGAAAGTTTATTTCAACTTGACCGCTTCAGATGTCAAACATTCATTTTGGATTCCGGCTGCCGGAGGAAAGATGGATACAAACACTGAAGGAGTCAACTCGTTTTTCTTAGAATTCGATGGAAAAAAAGCTGAAAATTCAAAAGACTTGTTCTATGGGAAATGTGCTGAGCTTTGCGGACCTTCCCATGCATTAATGGATTTTAAAGTCGTTACGAAATCAAAGGCTGACTTTGAAACATGGACTAAAGACATGAAGACTGCAAAAGCACCTGTGGTAAGTGGGGATGTTGCTAAGCAGGGGGAAGAAGTCTTTAATAAAAGCTGTATCGGTTGTCATGCGGTTACACCTAATGACAGTAGACCCGAAGCGGCTCGTCAAGCTCCCAACTTGTCTACTTTTGGTGAACGTGAACGGGTAGCGGGAGTATTGGACCACACTGAAGAAAATGTGAAGAAATGGATCAAAGATCCTGAGAAGTATAAGCCGGGTAACACGATGACCGGTACTTACGGTGAGCTTTCTGATTCAGAAATTAATGCACTGACAGCTTATCTTTTAGAGCTTAAGGTGGAAGAAAAATAGAACATTGATTAAGGAGGTTAAATCGTGAGTACGCACGCTAATAAAAAAGGATTTGGCGCTACGATCTGGGATTACTTAACAACGGTAGACCATAAGAAAATCGCCATTTTATATCTAATTGCTGGCGGATTATTCTTTGTGATCGGCGGTTTGGAAGCGATGTTCATCCGTATCCAGCTGGCGATTCCGAATAATGATTTTGTAAGTGCCGGATTTTATAACGAAATATTGACCATGCACGGCACGACGATGATTTTCCTGGCGGCCATGCCGTTGGTATTTGCTGTAATGAATGCCGTTGTGCCTCTGCAAATAGGCGCACGCGACGTTGCTTTCCCATTTTTAAATTCATTAGGTTTTTGGTTATTTTTCTTTGGGGGTATCTTCCTGAACCTTTCATGGTTTTTAGGTGGAGCTCCTGATGCTGGATGGACTTCATATGCGTCATTATCCCTTCACTCTGAGGGGCATGGTATTGATTTTTATGTACTGGGATTACAGATATCAGGTTTGGGAACCTTAATTGCAGGGATTAACTTCCTTGTGACCATTATCAATATGCGTACGCCAGGAATGACATACATGCGTATGCCGCTATTTACATGGTCAACCTTCGTTGTTTCTGCTTTAATATTATTTGCGTTCCCTCCTCTTACTGTAGGGCTTGTATTAATGATGTTCGACCGGATGTTCGGAGCTAATTTCTTCGATGTAGCAGCCGGGGGTAATACGATTATTTGGGAGCATTTATTCTGGATATTCGGTCACCCGGAAGTATATATTTTAATTCTACCGGCTTTCGGTATTTTCTCGGAAGTTTTTGCAACATTTTCGAGAAAAAGATTATTCGGTTACTCTTCGATGGTATTTGCAACCGTGTTAATCGGATTCTTGGGCTTCATGGTATGGGCCCATCATATGTTTACAACTGGGTTAGGACCAATTGCCAATGCAATCTTTGCAGTTGCAACAATGGCGATTGCCGTTCCAACAGGTATTAAGATTTTTAACTGGATCTTCACGATGTGGGGCGGAAGTGTGAAATTCACGGTGCCGATGCTATATGCCGTTGCCTTCATTCCATCCTTCACGATGGGTGGCGTGACGGGTATCATGAATGCCGTCGCTCCTGCTGATTATCAGTTTCATGACAGCTATTTCGTTGTTGCCCATTTTCACTATGTAATTGTGGGTGGAGTGGTATTAGGTTTATTGGCCGGGATCACGTTCTATTGGCCGAAGATGTTTGGAACGATGTTAAATGAAGGATTAGGAAAAATCACTTTCTGGACTTTCTTGATTGGTTTCCATTTAACTTTCTTCATTCAACATTTCTTAGGATTGATGGGTATGCCGCGTCGGGTATTCACCTTCTTAGATAATCAAGGTCTCAATACAGGAAATATGATAAGTACAGTGGGGGCTTTCTTAATGGCGTTTGCTGTCATTATACTAGTCATCAACGTTATCATAACGTCTGTTAAAAATGTAAAAGTCGGCAATGATCCTTGGGGAGATGGCCGTACTCTTGAATGGTCCATTCCATCACCACCACCATTCTACAATTTCAAGCAACTTCCGCTTGTTCGCGGTTTGGACCCTTATTGGGTTGAGAAAATGGAAGGTAAAAAGGAAATGACGCCAGCAGAGCCACTTGGTGATATTCATATGCCTAATAATTCAATCCTTCCTGTAATTATTTCATTCGGTTTATTCGTAGCCGCATTCGGTGCTTTATATAATATGGATGATAAAAATTGGACACTTCCTGTAATTATTGTTGGCCTTTTGATTACATTTGGTTCCATGTTCATACGTTCTGTCAAAGACGACCATGGATATCATATTCATAAAGAAGACCTTATGGACGATGATGATAAGGAGGTTAAGGCATAATGCAAGCAGATGAAAAATTCACGGATGCTACTTGGCCTGCTTCTCCTGAGAAAGCGACTTTAGAAGGTAAAAATAAATATTTAGGATTCTGGTTGTTTCTTGGCGGAGAGACAGTATTATTCGCTTCACTATTTGCTACGTACCTAGCATTAAAGGATAAAGTTCCTAATGAAAATGCAGCCTTAGCAAAAGACTTATTCGAATTGCCTCTTACTTTTGTTGCTACCATGTTGTTACTGACCAGTTCATTAACAAGCGTGTATGCAATGTATCACATGAAAAATAACCATTTTAAACAAATGCAGGCATGGATTCTTATTACTGTATTCCTTGGTTTGGGTTTCCTAGGTCTGGAGATTTATGAATTTAACCATTATGTTCATGAATATAAGCACACATTTACTAGTAGTGCTTTCGGTTCGGCGTTCTATACGTTAGTCGGATTCCATGGAGGTCATGTTGCCTTCGGTTTGATGTGGTTCATATCACTGATGCTACGAAATGCGAAAAGGGGTTTGACTTTATATAACGCCCCTAAATTTTATGTAGCCAGTCTTTACTGGCATTTCATTGACGTAGTTTGGGTATTTATCTTTACAGTCGTATATTTAATGGGAATGGTGGGATAACTGATGGCGAATGAACAGTCAAATTCAGCAAACCCGAATGTCGATTTAAAATATCGTCGAAAGAAAAATGCTGAAGAGATGAAGCATCAAGTAATTACTTTTACACTTATGATTTTTCTAACCTTAGTAGCATTTGCCGCTGTAGGCATCGAAGGATTTTCACATTGGTTCATTAAACCAGTCATTTTGCTGCTAGCGGTCGTACAAGTCATTTTTCAACTTTATTATTTTATGCATATGAAGCATAAAGGCCATGGCACTGTCACATTGTTTCTCTTTTCTGGGCTTGCTGTCGGTTTGATCACAGTACTAGCTTTTATAACAATTGTCTGGATATGACCTGAAAGGAACCGGCTATTTTCATTAATAGCCGGTTTTTCTCTATGTAGCATTAGTATTTACTAATAAAAACCAACTTTATCTATATTTGTTACTATGTCTGATTTTAGGTATAATAGAAGGATAGGAATGGAATAAAAGTATGCGAACGAGGTGATTGTATGTCTATAGATATTTTTGGCTTTCGTGCTTTATGGAGTCCATTTTATTTTACTGCCCTTGTGCTTATAACCGTTGGATATTTCATGATGGTGACGAAGCTTAGGTATAAATTCAAGGATAGTTCACCAGTTTCCCTGAAACAGGTAATCTATTTTTTACTAGCGATGGCCCTTCTTTATGTCATTAAAGGTTCGCCAATTGATTTGTTAAGTCACATCATGTTCAGTGCACATATGTTTCAAATGGCTTTGCTTTACTTGGTGATACCCCCTTTATTTATCATTGCGATACCTAAATGGGTCTGGAGATTAGTATTGGATGTAAGGGGAGTGAAGTCACTGTTTCAATTCTTCACGAAGCCGCTCTTTGCGCTTATGCTATTTAATGTCCTTTTCTCGTTGTATCATATTCCCTTAGTTTTTGACTTTATTAAAACTGGCATGCTGGTCCACGCAGGCTATACGGTGATTTTATTCACGACAGCAGTTTTAATGTGGTTTCCTTTAGTTAATCAGCTTCCAGAACATGAAAGCCTTTCTGGTGTTAAAAAAGTAGCCTATATTTTCGGAAGTGGCATTTTAATGACTCCTGCATGTGCGTTGATCATTTTTGCGGATTCGCCAATGTATGATACATTTACCAATGCCGAATCTTGGGCTAGTGCTATGCAGCTTTGTGTACCTGCCACAGCTTTATCAGGATTGACGCTAAGTGGTCCGGAAATGTTTAATGGATTGCCTTTACTGGAAGACCAACAACTTGGCGGAGTACTTATGAAAGTCATTCAAGAAATTGTTTTAGGCTATGTTTTAGGCGTCATATTCTTTGCATGGTTCAAAAAGGAGAATGGCGGTGGAAGTGATATCGACCCTATTCCATCGGAATTACAGACCGTAAAATAGTCTTGCGTGAAAGGGTAAAAAGCTTGTCTAACAGTGGGCAAGTTTTTCCTAAGATTTGTTGAGTTCTTACCAATCCTTAAAAAATTCATGTACAAAACATGAATCGGCAGGAAAGGCTAGACATATGACTTGGCTTTTCGTTAAAAGTGAGCATTCTGTTACGTTTGCTTGCTTGTATTGTATTTTACGATTACCTCTTATAGAATAATAGTTGATTAATAAATATAGAGAGGACTACATCTTATGTCTTTACCAATTCTTCCAACAATAAGTACTGCATTCATTGTATTAAGTTCAATCACTGTTGCAATAGGCTGGTATCAAATTAAACAGCGCAGAACAGAGACCCATAAGAAGACCATGATAGTGGCAGCAATCTTTGCAATCATTTTCTTCACTATCTATCTTTCACGTACGGTTTTTGTAGGCAACACGTCTTTCGGAGGACCGAAGGATATTGAAATTTATTACACAATCTTTTTGATTTTCCATATCACGCTTGCCACTGTAGGAGCAGTAATGGGGATCATTATGTTGACGACTGGTTTAAAAGGTAAATATGCCATTCATAGAAAAATTGGCCCTACGACTAGTGTAATCTGGTTTTTCACAGGAATCACCGGTTTGGCTGTATATCTTCTACTTTATGTCATTTATCATGGTGGAGAGACGACATCGTTGATAAAAGCAATTCTTGGAACGTAATACTATAAAATAAAGCCTGATGTGAAAAGCATCAGGCTTTATTTTATACAAGAAAGAGGGGGGAGTATAGATAATTCCCCTTTTCTTATGCTCATTTTCAGTTTTACAGTCCGTTAAATTGCGTAAGTTCTTCTTTGACCTGGGAAAGGATTTTTTCACACTGTTTCACTAATGAAGGGGGGAAGAATTCTCCTTCTCCATATTCTATACCATGTGGGTAGTAGTGTTTTCCTAAAAGTGGGACCATCAGTTTCATAGTTGCCCTATGAGCACCAACATCCCCTTCAATTGCATATCCAAGTATACGCAGGTAATACGTGCCTTCTCTCAATTCGAATTTACGATCGTAACTAACTCTTTCGTAATCCCATTGTTCGGCACGTATTAAACCGTATTCTGGCATTAGGTCATCTAATCGGTTCAAGTCGGCTGTGATGTTCTCGATTCCAAAGCTTTCAAATTTCACGAGTAGTACCTCCTATTTTTGCATTTGAGAATGAAATGACATACAAGGAAAATAATATGTAGTATAGCTAAAGAAAATTCCCCAAGCATATTTATAATATACCATTTTATCCTATATTTTATAATAGTATGAAATGGTGGAAGTTGCAATGAGCTCACCATGGTATTTTCATGATTCGCAAAATTTCCATTTTTTAAAAATAAAACATGTTGTATTCACTTGTAAAAATAGAAAATTTTATTTGAACAATGATATAATCAGGAAAGAAAGCTAAAATGATACGATACATAAGCATAGAGAGAGGGTGTGTTCCTCTGCGCAGGTTAGGCAAGGTACTGCTGTTAATTGTTGTTTTTTTCATAATCGGCATTTATACGAATATCGGTCTGGAAGAAAAGTGGAACCCTCTCATAGATGGGAACAAGGAAGTTAATCCAAACGATACTATAAATGAAAGGAGTTCATCCTCAGCGAAAGATGAAATGATTGCAAAAGAAGGATTAGCGAATACGATTGGGAAGAATATGAAAGAGATCAAAAAGGAGTTTGGCGAGCCCAATCGAATCGATATGTCTGCCTACGGGTATGACTGGTGGATATATAATAAAGATTATAATGATTATTTTCAATTGGCGATGGAAAATGGTAAAGTCGTATCGGCATATGGCATTGGGGATAAAGTTAACGTAGCCCCATTTAAAATTGGACAATCTATTGATGCCATCTATTCTAGCCTGTATGTGGAGCCAACTGTTGATATAGAGGCTGGTGATAGTACCTATCGTTTCGAATTATCGGAAGAAGATATGAATATGAGACCATTAATAGAACTTGGGGACATTCATGTTCAATTATATTTAGATAAGTTTACAGGAACCGTTTCAAGTGTCCGGTTTTTGAATAATTCTACTCTTTTAAAACAGCAACCTTATGAGCTGACCTATCATGGTACACTGGTACCTGTTAAGAATCTTTCAGAAGAGGAATGGAACAAAGTGAGAGAAGGCAATGAGCAACAAATCTTCGATATCACGAATATCGTACGTAGCAGATTTGATTTGAAGCCATTAGGTTGGGATGATTCTACAGCTGAGGTTGCTTTTCTTAATAGCCAAAAGATGAAAGGCACACAGGAAGAAACTCAATTCTCTGAGACAAAAGGGGATTTAGATGACCGCTTAAAAGCCGGGAAAGTTCAGTATAGTGTTGCTGGTGAAAATATTGCAGCGAATTATGTAGATGCCGTAGCGGTGATGGAAGGCTGGCTGAACAGCGAAGGCCACCGGGAAACGATTTTAAGTGAAGAGTTTTCTGATTTAGGTGTAGGGGTGTATAAAAAGTTTTATACTCAGAACTTCATTCAGAAAAAATAAAACGGATCCTTTTGGGACTCCGTTTAATTTATATTCAGTTCATTTTTACTATGAAAAAGCTACCGGTGGACACAGCACAAAGTAATCCGTCATCTCGGTATACCTTTCCTTCAAGAATTATGGTCTTACTGCCTTTATGTATAAGGTTACATGTACATGTCAATTGTTCACCTATAGCAGGTTTAACATATCGCACCTGAATGTCAGTTGTCACTGTAGCATAGCCCTCTGGGACCGATGAACTGGCAAGGGTCCCCATAGCCGTGTCTATTAAAGTGGCAATTACTCCTCCATGGGTAATATTCAATTCATTATGCACTAAAGGCGTGATAGGCATCAACATCGAAAGGGTGGTGCCATCGGAGATAACTTGTTTATTTAGCTGCAGTAAATTTGAGATATAGGAATATCTTTTTTTCTTTCTTTTGGTCTGTAAGCTGGAAATAATTCCTGATAATACACGTAACTCTGATTCGTCTGCAGTAATAGCTAATTCTTGAAATTCACCGATAAGTTCTTCACTTTTCATTCAAAAACACCCCTTTTTCCAATATTATACTATAACAAACCATAATCGAATGATGAAAATTGAGCCATGCACTTTTTATTCCGTTGTGGCATATCGTAAAATAGGCGATGTCTTAGTGTGAGGTGAAGAGTAATGGCAAAAAAAAAACGCCCCTCCGTTGATAGATTTCGGGAGTTTGTCAAGATTCATCCTTATTTAGTAAATGAAGTGAGAAATAAGCAAGCAACATGGCAGGAACTTTTTGAAGAATGGTACCTACTCGGTGAAGATCATCCACGCTGGCAGGCTGATGACAGTGTGCAGGCTTCTGTTGGAAAGACTGAACCCGTGGTCGCTGTAACAGATAAAGGGGAACAAAACTCGGAGTTGCTTGGCACGGTGATGAGTGCCGTTAAAAATATGGATATCGGACAAATACAGCAGTATATTTCAAGTGCCAATCAGGCGATTGGAGCGATACAAGGGGTATTAGCTGCTTTCCAGGGAAATAAAACGGGTGGTGATTCCACTCCAGCTCCAAAAGTACAAGAGCAGAGAAGCAATCCATTTTTATTTAATAAGGATTAAATAGCACAGGGAGGAATCTTTATGCGTCATAATGTGTATGAATTCATACAAACTAATGAGGATATGAGAAAATATTTAAGGATACAACCTGCATGGTATAAAAGGTTGATGCGTAATCCTCATGAATTAGATAAATTCGAAACGGAAGCAAAGTACTTTTTTGAGAAATCGATTCCACATCGAGTCTCTAAATTTTCAGATAGCGTCCAGGTTGCCTCGATGATGCTTCATATGTTCCAAGCGATGAATGTACCAAGCGAATGAAGAAAAAAAGAGTAAATTACTCCTTTTGGCAGATAATATCGACAAAAGGGGGACGATGTCATGAAGAGAATGATGATAGTTCTGACAGTATTGTTGGCAGCTACAGGTTGTGGAAAGAAAATCCCTGAACCCGAAAACGTAACGGTCACTTCCACACAAAATGTCACTGACCTAAAGGCTGCCACCACTGTACAAAACGTCCACGATGAGGACTTCCGGGTAAAGACCTTTGTCAAAGGAAACTCAGTATTTGTGGAATGCTACCTGAACGGGTATAGTTTTTCAGGAGATGATTCAAAACGGCTGGCGACCGTTTCCGTACTCATAGATAATCAAAAGAAAATCGATATGCATACGGCCGCCTTTATCTTAAAAGATATTCCTCGTGGTTTGCATAAGATCAAGCTGGAGGTGTTGAAGGACTCCGGTCAAAAGACTGGGTTGAAAAAGGAGATTGAAGTACATATAACTACTTCTATGTAATCATAGAAATAGCATTTTGACAGGGAAAATGGTAAAATGGTGGAGGAGGTGAGCTTTTATGCTTGCTACTATGGAAATTGTCGATATTCTACAACAGGCAGATGGATTGGCAGAAACGATTCTTCATTCTGATATAGGAGAAAATTATCTTCTTAGTTTATATAAAGTAAAAAGCGATAAAGAGGCGCAAAGAAAAATTTCTAAGTTTACCTCTCTTAAGGATCTTTTTGAAGATGTACAAAGGTTCGGTAAGTATCATCCGGATTATAAGCGCATCAATTTGGAGACCAGAGAGGCAAAGCGAGATATGGATATGCACCCTACTGTTGCTGAGTTCAAGATGGCAGAGACGGAATTACAGAGTACTCTTGATGAAATTAGCGGCCTAATCGGTCATGCTGTTTCAGAACAGGTTAAAACACCTGCAGGGAATCCCTTTTTCGTGTCTTCAGGTGGCTGTTCTTCGGGAAGTTGCGGAACCGGGGGAAGCTGTGGTTGCTCTGCTTAAGATGGATGAAAGCCTGGTCACTTAACCAGGCTTTTTTTGTATCACCGTTTTAACTTCTTCACCCAAGCTCGGTTAGGACATATGTTCCTGCAACGGTTCGTCAGAAGAGGTGACAGCAGCCTATATATCCAAGTCTACTGCCATGCCAAAAATGTTTCAATGTAAGGTTGCGTTTTAAACGAAGAGTTATCAGTAAGGTCAGTACCTGGTTTCTTATCATATTCAAAATAGTGAGAGAATTTTGTGTATAATCATTTTTCTTGGTTGAAAGGAAGGATTCTGCTATGCTAAAATTAGTTAAAGCCTTTATAAAAGGGAGTTATTGATATGCTTGGAGCAAGACAAGGAATTATCGTCTATTTACATACATTAAAACAAGCTAAAATGCTTAGGAAATTCGGAAACATCCATTATGTATCGAAAAAATTGAAATATGTCGTCCTTTATACGAACATGGATGAAGTCGAACCATTGGTTGAAAAGCTGAATAATTATTCCTTTGTAAAAAAAGTGGATCTTTCTTATAAACCTTTCCTGAAAATGGAATTCGAAAATTCCAAACCAGATAAGGCGAAGGAATATGATTATAAAATGGGAATTTAAAAAATGCTGACTCACAGAGTCAGCATTTTTTCGTTGCACTTCAGCCCAATGGAGGCAGATACCTATTCATACGCAAGATACCTATCAAGTGTTGGTAGTACAATTCTATTTCCGCGAAAAGCTTGGAAGATTTCACATCTATTTCTATGATTGGTTTGTCCAATTCCTGAGCTAAATTTTCAAATAGTTCATATCGTTTGTTTGCGGTAAAATGAGGATTGGGTATTCCTTCGCGACAAATATAAAGTGGCTGGAATTTCCCTGGGTCTGTTGGGTTCATCACGATAACCAACGAGGTTACCTGTTTATCATTAAGCGTAGTATGCATCGCTAAAAGCCTAGCTACACGGTGTTTCTGATTACGCCCTACCTCGATCAGTTCATATATATCAGAATAGCCTTGTCCAAGTTCAATAAACCGTTGAATCAATTAAACCTCTCCTAACTAACTTATCTTTCATTACTTTATCATTTTATCCGATAAAAGAGAAGGGCCATTTCATGTCTGTGGGGATCCGTAAAGTTCTCCGATAAAGCTGCACAAAAAAATCCCTGCATATTACATGCAGGGTCCTTCTATGTCTAGTTATGGACCAGAAGGCAAAGGGAGAGGAGAAACCGGAGGAAGACTTATGGGGAAACGTAAGCCTTCTCCGCGGTTGGCAACAACACTTAATAAGTCATGTTGTTATTTTCATTATGACCAAAATCAGGTTATATATTCATTTTGTAAGAGATTTTAATGACGAGGACAATCATTTAATTTTAACGGAACTTTCATAAGCTTGAAAGTTCCGTTAGTTCAATTAGAACAGAGACGTTTATTCAACAATGGCCGTCGTCTATCCCATTTTTAAATCATTCAGCATGGTTATTTTTATCATATAAATCCTTTATAGGTATTACATCGGTTTTATCTTTATATTGTATAGTTACCTTATCTTCATCCGTTAGTTTTTTTTCCTTGCCATTGTACAGTAATAATGTGTTTTCATCTACAAATGTGAAGGTAATGCCACTTCCATTTTTTAAGAGTTTCGATGGGGAAGAGAAATCGTTTCTTTTTTCATATACAAATATATTATCTGTATATCCCTCATCTGTTTTTGCATCTGTTAAAATTATATAATGATTGTCCTTTTTTGCTTTGAATAAAAGTGTAGACATCGTTCCTTGAGTCTGAATGTTTGTTTCAACATCACTGGAATTTGCTTGCCACATATTTACGAACACAAAGTAATAAGCCGTTATCAGAACAAGAAACATTGCTAGTAGTGATGAGACGATAACTGTTATCTTTTTTCTATTTTTGGAGCGTACCTTTTTGAAATAATCAATGTTCCTTTTATCCTTTCTTCTCTCATTTTCATCTTCTGAAAATAAATCTCCCTTCATTTTGTTTAAATAATTTCGGCATTCTTCACATTGATCCATATGTTTTTCTATCTGTTCGTTTGTTTCTTCACTTGTTAATTTATCAATATAAGCAGGAGCCAAATCCTTAAATACATTATGTTTCATAACCTTACTCACCCTTTCTTAGTTCAAGTTTTGCCCTATAAAAAGTTACCCTTGCCCAGTTTTCCGACCTCTCAAATATCGAACCAATTTCTTTGAACGATAATTCACCCAACAATCTTAAGTAAAGTATTTCTCGTTTATCCTCACTGAGTTGATGAGTCTTTTTGAAAAACATGATTTTATCTTCGTTTTTTATATACTCATTTTCCAGGTCATAAAATATTGTATTTTCATTTTTTAATGAATCCTTCAATTGTTGGTTTTTATTTTTATGGTTTAATTCTTGTAACCAAACGTTTTTAGCAATTGCACAAAGCCACGTGGAAAACTTGGCTTTACCATTATCGTGAAAATTATTAATGGATTTAATCGCTTGATAAAATGTTTCTTGAGTTAGCTCCTCTGCTAAATCAAGGTTGTTTGTCAAAGTTAATAAATATTTAAAAATAAAATCCCCATAATCTTGATATATATTGTCCTTATCCACTGCCACCCTCCTTCTTCCATCTGGCCATTTATCTATGTATCACAAAATTATTGATTTCGTTACAACACTTTTAAAAAAACTGCATCATTATAACAGATATTGATATTCACTTATCCAATTAAACTGCCCCGTTAGTTGATTAAAGAGATAACCTTAAACAGTAAACTTAGACAATCTAAGTGTATCATACGTTTCTATATTTGGAATTAGTTACCTTTTGTTATCATATCGTTCACCGTAACTTCATTTCTCTGATGATGGATGCTTTCTAATACTTGAAACCACGCAAGGTAATTGTTCAGATATTTGGTCGCCACTCCGTTAAAACGTTGTATCCAACCTTACAGTCTTCGGTGATAGTTATTGACGTTCTGAATATGATACAGGCCCTTGGTGCGAGTTTTACCGTCAGACTTAAACTGGTAAATAGATATATCCTTTTCGGTAGCATAGGTTTTAAAAGCACGCCAAGCGTCGGTGCATAACACATTCTCGCTGGAAAGTTTATGACCGATGGCTTTGTCTAATTGCTCTTTGGTTAAACGTCCCATACCTAACGTCTGTGAGAAGGTCAACTTGTCACGGTCTCTTGTGACCAGGACGCATACATGTTCGTTACTTATGCCACGTTTCTTTGCGGAACCGCCTCGTTTGCGTGGCTTTCTATCCTTAATCTTTCTTTGCCCTTTTTCTGAGTAAAGGAAATAAGTCTCGTCCATTTCAACGATACCTTGGAAATTGGAAACCTCCATTTGTTTTAACGCTGTTAGGAACTTGTGCCTCCAATAAAATAATGTGACGTGAGTGATGTTACCAATCAACTCTGCTGATTTACGAAGCGAATAACCTTCTATCAAACATTCTATAAACTTTACCCAACGATTGAGATGACGGGTTCGATATAATGCCGTATTGGTGAGGTCAGTGAATGTTTTTTACAAGCCTTACAGCGATAACGTTGTTTCTTAATTTCTTCACCATCTACGATAGTAGAATATTTTCCAAATCGTACAATGTGTTCTGACTCACAATCGGGACACCGGTAGCCATTCCTATTTTTACGTTCTGAAATCTCTTCCAGTACAGTTCCTGTGGATGATGAGGCAGTAAGAGCATCAATTAAATATTCCCGTAATCGATGTTTTTCCGCTGGATTCAGTTTTTGAATGGCTTTAAGTATATCCCTTGCTTTCACAGTCATCACCAACTTATATTTGATGACTTCGTTATAGAACGTTTGTTCGTTATAAGTAAATATCAACAATGAACTTTAACAGAGCCAATTTTAAAATGGGATGTTTGATAATTGTCTTTCCTTAAACAAACGGATTTGGCTTTTGTTATTGGCTAGCAATTTCTAATATGTTAGGATAGGAAAGTAACAGAAATTTGTCATAAAATGTGGTGAGAAATATGAGGGTCGTTTCCGGCATATGCAAAGGAAGACCACTTAAGGCTGTACCGGGTACAGGAACCCGGCCGACTACGGATAAAGTCAAGGAATCCATTTTTAACATGATCGGTCCTTATTTTGAAGGCGGACTTGTATTGGACCTGTTTGCTGGAAGCGGTGGATTGGGAATTGAAGCTTTAAGCAGGGGAATGGATCGGGGCATCTTTGTAGACCGCGACTTCAAAGCTAACCAAACAGTCAAGGCAAACTTGGAGCTGTGTAAGTTTACGGATTGTGCAGAGGTTTACAAAAATGATTCAGAGCGTGCATTAAAGGCCTTGGTGAAAAGGGAAATAACGTTTGAATTGATCTTTCTTGATCCTCCTTATAAAAAGCAAAAACTAGTGGATTTATTAGAAGAGATACATAAAAACCGGCTGCTCAGCGATATGGGGTATATTGTTTGTGAGCATGGCGATGATGTTTCGTTGCCAGAACAAGTTGGCGACTTTACCATCAAAAGAAAAGAAGTGTATGGAAGTATTGCTGTTACGATTTACCAGTGGGGGAACGTACACGAATAGGGGGAACGAAGAATGTCGAAAATAGCGATTTGTCCGGGAAGTTTTGATCCGATTACATTTGGCCATCTTGATATCATTCAAAGGGGAGCGAACGTGTTTGATGAGGTCTATGTAGTCGTCGTGAACAATTCTGCAAAGCATTCTCTGTTTACTGTAGAGGAGAGACTGAAATTAATCACTGAAGCGACGGCCCATATGCCGAATGTGAAGGTGGATTCCTACCAGGGATTGACGGTCGACTATGCTGAAAGCGTTTCCGCCAATGCGATTATCAGGGGTTTGAGGGCAACATCGGATTTTGAATATGAGATGCAAGGAACATCGATGAATAGATTTTTAAACAGTAAAATCGAGTCATTCTTCATCATGACGAAAAATCAATATTCGTTCTTAAGTTCCAGTATCGTAAAGGAAGTCGCGAAATATGGCGGAGATATTTCAGAATTAGTGCCGCCTGTTGTGCAGAAGGCTTTGACACAGAAGTACGAGGAACATAAAGCATAAGAAAGAGAGCATGGTCCACATTATGGACTGTGCTCTTTTTTATGAAATGTCACTCACCAAACGTTTTGCGAATATGATGATGTAAATCATTAGACAAGCTAGAGTGACAAGTGGGCCGAAATCCAGCATGTTCTGATATAGCGAATGTGCATGATCACCTGTGAATCCATTGACCGGGAAATCATTAATTGCCTTTCCGTTGTCATCGGTACCCCTATAGAAAGGCTTCCATAGTAAAACGGTGAAAATGGCGGCAAGGAAACCATGTGCAATTCTGGCGAAGAAAAATGGCATAAATCGAATATCGGTTGTTGCTATGATACTTGCCACTTGAGCTTGGATGCTAAATCCATTGAAAGCAAGGATGAAACTTGTCATGATGGTTTGTTGTAGAAGCGTCGCATTTTCTATCGAGCTGGTTAATTTGGATCCAAGGGTCATTTCAAACATTCCTGAAATAAACGGAAGGCTCAATGAATTAGGGAAATGGATGATATGTAAAACCCCTCCGATTCCAGTGGCAAGCAAGCTGGTAATATTCATATGAAACAAAAGTCGATTCACCACTGAAAATAGAATGATGAATCCACCTATCATAAGAAGAGTTTGGATGGATGATAGCACGGCATCCCCTAGCAACGTCCCAAATGGCCTAGTTTCCTTTAATCGGTTGTGGTGCATTTGACTAAATGCTTGTCTGATGGAAGGCAGTCTTGAGGTTCTCTTTGTCTGGACTTTTCCCTTTTCCTCTTTTGTTCCGTAAAAGCGCATCAAGATTCCTACACAAAGGTTTCCTAAATAATGGGCAAGCGCAAGGATAATGCCTAAGTGAGGATCATGGAAAAATCCTACGGCAACGGCGACAAATAGGAACAAAGGATTGGACGAATTAGTAAAGCAAACGAGTCTTTCCGCTTCAATTTGGCTAACCTGTTTTTCTTGACGGAGCCTTACTGTGAATTTTGCACCGGCTGGAAATCCGGAAGCGAGTCCCATAGCCCAGACAAAGCCACCAACACCAGGTACTCGAAATAAAGGACGCATGAAAGGTTCGAGTATGACCCCAATGAACTTGACCACACCAAAGCTAATTAATAACTCCGAAAAAATCAAGAATGGGAGGAGGGAAGGGAAAACGATTGTCCACCACATGTTCAAGCCACCTTTTGAAGCATCAAAGGACTCCTGGGGAAAGATGATCAAGCCAACTGCCATCATGGTAACCGTGATGGCTAATGCTATTGTTTTGGATTTTGATTTAAGCAAAGTTAAGCCTCCTCCTAAAAGGGTTACAGATGCGCAGTAGGGTCCACTGGTTAAAACATGATAAAATGTAGATATTAGGTACAAGGAATGACTATATGTTTTGCACATGGCACTTAAGGAGTCTGAATTTTCGGCTACCCATGCTTGTTTTACTGTCAATATAAACAATATGCTTCTATAAAACTGTTTAAGACCATAACTTTGTATGAGTATGATTTTGATTAAAAATGAACTTTTTATAGTGAGGGGAGATTTCTATGCCGCATCCAAAGATCGGACTAGCGCTCGGGTCGGGAGGAGCGAGGGGATTTGCACATATAGGGGTAATCAAGGTGTTGCAACAAGAAGGCATTCCGATAGACATGATTGCGGGAAGCAGCATGGGAGCGATGGTCGCTACCTTTTATGGAGCTGGTTCCGATATTGAACGGCTATATACACTTTCGCGGGCATTTAAAAGGAAATATTACCTGGATTTTACGATACCTAAAATGGGCTTTATTTCAGGAAAACGAACAAAGGATTTAATCCGGGTTTTCACGTACGGTAAGAATCTTGAGGATTTGGATATACCAATAGCGGTGGTCGCTACTGATATTAGAACAGGGGAAAAAGTTATCTTTCGTGAAGGACCGCTAGCCCCTGCAGTCAGGGCAAGCATTTCGATACCAGGGATATTCGTTCCTGAGAAAATTGGAAATCGACTCCTTGTAGATGGAGGGGTCATTGACAGGGTTCCGGTTTCGGTCGTAAAGGATATGGGAGCGGATATCGTCATTGCTGTGGATGTCGCCCATGTAAAGCAGGACGTGGAGATAAATTCAATATACGACGTTATTATGCAAAGCCTAGATATCTTGCAAATGGAACTGGTTGAAAGTAGAGAGGTAGCCTCGGATGTCATGATCCGGCCAAGGGTGGAGAAATACAGTTCGAAAGCATTTACAAATATACAGGAAATAATTAGTATTGGAGAAGATGCTGCAAAAGATAAGGTAGACCAGATTAAGCAAAGTATCGTTGCTTGGAAGGAGTCAAATGAAGATGAATCGTAAAATGTTTATACGCACTGTCCTGGTGGCCGCTATACTCCTTATAGCATCAGCGCTATATACCCTCCCATATTATGTAACAAAACCAGGAATGGCTAAAGAATTAGAGCCGATCATTCAAGTTACAGGTGCGGACGAAGAGCAAGGGAGCTTTATGTTGACCACGGTGAGGATGGGAAAGGCGAATGTTTATTCCTACTTGTTGGCGAAATGGAGTAAGTACCAGGAAATATACCCGGAGACCTCTATCCGGAGTCAAGATGAAACAGATGAAGAATATAATGTAAGGCAGTTGCATTTAATGGACGGGTCTAAAAACAATGCAATCAAGATCGCTTATGATAAAGCCGGGAAAGAAGTGGCGTATCAATACTTAGGGGTTTATGTTTTGGATGTCCTCGAAGAAATGCCAGCAGCGAAGGATTTAAAGGCGGGCGACCAGATTGTTCAAGTCGATGATTTGAGATTCAAGTCGGCCCAGGAATTCATGGATTATATCAATGGAAAGAAAGCTGGCGACGTGATTGATTTGGTGTTCAAAAGGGAAGGGAAAGAGAACAAAGTTTCTATCCCCCTAAAGACATTTAAAGATGATTCCAGTAGGGTAGGAATTGGGATATCACTTGATGATTATCGAAAGGTAACTACGAACCCTAAAATTTCCATAGATACGGACCAGATTGGTGGACCTTCGGCAGGATTGATGTTCTCGTTGGAAATATATAACCAATTGACAGAAGGGGACATCACGAAAGGGTACGATATAGCGGGAACGGGAACCATAGCAGATGACGGGACGGTCGGTCCCATTGGCGGAATCCAACAGAAAATAGTCGCAGCGGATAATTCAGGTGCAGAAATTTTCTTTGCGCCCAATGAAAATGGAGCAGCGGGATCGAACTATGAAGAAGCGATGATTGCCGCAAAGGACATCAAAACGAAGATGAAAATCATCCCAGTGGATAGCTTTAATGATGCATTACAGTACTTATCCAAGATCAAAGGAACAAAAAAATGAAAAAAAGCGCAAGCAGTCTACCTGTTTTGCGCTTTTTAATATGATTTCATAAGGCGACAGGCTGTACCTTACGCCAATCCAATGCAATTATTTATCTTTTTATGATTGGAGCTTCAAATTCCCTCTTCATTAAGGCAGTTTGATAAGGTTCACGTAAACCCATTGCATACACCTGTGCAGCTCTTATGTCTGAATCGATGTGATGATCTTGATACGACGAAAGCTTGGAAACGAGTGGGACCGGCAATGTTTTTTTTACAGTCCGAAGGTAAGCCTGGCCTCGTTCGTTCATGCCCAGCAACCTGATATAAGATGGCAAATTGACATGAATCATATCTTCTTTTGATGTATGGGTCAAAATATGAACGCACATTCGTTGAATCCGCGTCCAGGTATAGCGTTTTGTTTTCATGGCGGTCATGAATCCATGAAAGTTCATTGATTGTTTCGCCATCTCCTTCATACGATATTCGATGCCTTCTTCGATATCATAGATTGTTGCCAATTCGGTCAGTGAGGCTGCGAGAATCCGATATTTCAGTAAGGGCCAATACAGTTCCCATTGATGTAAGGTTTGATAGGCGGCTACATAGTGTTGAAGCCCATGCAATGTTGAAGGTGGGATATATCTCTCCACTGCATTTAATTCTTGATTTTCTTCTAATATTGCCTTGCGGATTCCAGTTGCGCTGGCAATCGGCTCGGAAGATAGTTGAACATCATGATATCCAGCGGAAACGCGTTGTATCGTATATGGTTGAATCGAATACCCATTTGATAGAGCGGCACTCACATACTCTTTACCCAGGATATTATTCGGCTTCGTCAAATCCAACGTATCCTCATTATTGCTTATCGTTTGAAAAGCTTTTGAAGCGCTGGTTGGGTAACTGTAGCCCATCTTCATCAGAGATTTAATGGTTGCGTTATACGTATTCGCATTTTCATTTAGAATGTTATGGGCATTGATGAAAGGTTCGATTCGTCCATCTTCGCTACCGAAACAAAAGGTGTCGCAGCCTAAAGATTCCAGAAGGGATATGGAGCCTTTAGCGAATATTTCCGCTTTTTGAACTGCAAAGGGATAAGGTAGTTCAATAACCAGGTCAATGCCACCAAGGAGGGCCATTTCCGTTCTTGCCCACTTACTAACAAGTGCAGGTTCACCACGCTGTAAAAATGGTCCGCTCATCACAGCAACGATTACATCGGCCCCTGTTTTTTGCCTGCTTTCCCTGGCATGGAGGGCGTGGCCATTATGAAAAGGATTATATTCGACTACTAAACCGCAAGATTTCATACAATCACCTCAGAGAAAAACTTTGTATTTTTTCAACTTAGTGCTAAAATAGTATTTCAAGTAAGGAACTAGAATGATTCGTCTTAATTTTTTGTTTGAAATTAATTTTAAACTTCGCAAATCAGTTAGGATGACTACATTATAGTGTAAAGAAAAAATATTGACAAACTTATAATTGAAAGCTATAATTATTTTTGTTGCCTTGAGGTGATTTCATATGAAATGGACAATTAGTCAACTTCAAAAAATTCGGGACAAAAATTTACAGTTAGATGAATTAGTGGATGTCATAGACATTAAAGAAAGAGACAAGCAAATACGCGATGTTTCTCCAATTAGAGTAACAGGAAGAGCTGATATCAACTCTACCGAGATTACTTTTCACTTGCATCTTACAGGTGAATTGACATTACCTTGTTCCCGTACACTGGTAGACGTTAAATATCCGATTGATATTGATACAAAGGAAACCTTCCTTTTAAAAGCAGATGGCAATCATTTCTACGGAGAAGATGTTACTGTTGTGGAAGGCGATGTTGTAGATCTTATACCGGTAATTAAAGAAAATTTATTGCTAGAAATTCCGATGCAGGTTTTTTGTGAGGATGTCGATCCTAATGAAGCTGCTCCTCGATCCGGGAAAGACTGGGCTGTTATTTCTGAAGAAGAAACTAAACATAAGGTTGATCCTAGATTTGCAAAGCTTGCCGACTTTTTTGACAACAATAAAGAATCTTAATTGGAACGAAAAATCGCTAATCCGATTTTTCCAGCTTTTTTATATTTTTTAAGGAGGTGGGAATAATGGCTGTACCTTTTAGAAGAACGTCGAAAACTGCAAAAAGAAAACGTCGTACGCACTTCAAGCTTCAAGTACCTGGTATGGTAGAATGCCCGAGCTGTGGTGGAATGACTCTTTCACATCACGTGTGTAAAGAATGTGGAACATACAAAGGAAAAGAAGTTGTCGCAAAATAATTTCTTTACCTACTCGAGAGCATTGCTTTCTTGATATGTAACACGCTAAAAAAAGCACAGAGATTTATCTCTGTGCTTTTTTTACAGGTTTATTTGACTGAATATTAAGAAAAAAGATGGGGAGAAGGTGTTTTTATGTATAACACATTAATAGTGGAAAAGAATGATCATGGATATATGACGGTTTCATTTAATAGACCTGAGAAAAGAAATGCTGTGAATTTTCTATTGATGGAGGAACTTGAAACGGTTTTATCAAACGCAGCTGGTGATGATGAGGTCAAAGTGCTAGTCCTGACCGGAGAGGGTTCTCAGGCATTCTGCTCAGGTGGGGATTTAAGTGAATTTCAAAATCTCTATACGGAGGAAGAAGCTTACACCATGCTATCAAGGATGGGAGAGATTCTGTATAGACTGGCAACTTTTCCGAAACCGACCATCGCCATTCTTAATGGCAGTGCAATCGGGGGCGGGTGTGAAATAGCCACCGCTTGTGATTTCAGGCTGGCCAGACGGGGCATAAAAATAGGATTTGTACAGGGAACACTAGGAATTACAACAGGCTGGGGAGCTGCATCGCTTCTGCTTGAAAAGCTTCCGGTGCAAAATGCCATGAAGCTACTGCTTGATGCTAAAATACATAGCTCAGAAAATGCAAAGGAAATCGGTTTCATAGACGAAATAGTGGATTTAGAAGAATGGGGAGAATTCGCACAAGGTTTCCTGTGTCATGAACCAGGGGTTTTAATGGCTTATAAAAAAATATTGGTTAAGAAATGGCAAGATGGTGGTTTGAAAAGAAGAATGGAAGCGGAAATTCGCGAGTGTGCGAAATTATGGGCAACGGAAGCCCATCATGTCGCCGTTAGCCATTTTTTGAATAAAAAAAAATAAATGTTTAACCGTTCTATATTCCGTCTATCTTTCCTATCAAGTGCATATTATGAAGTAAAACTTACTTGGAGGTAGAGAGATGACGATTGCAAGACAAGATGCATGGACCCAGGACGAAGATTTATTATTGGCTGAAGTGGTGCTAAGGCATATTAGAGAAGGCAGTACGCAATTGAAAGCATTTGAAGAAGTGGGGAAACAATTATCAAGAACGTCTGCAGCTTGCGGTTTTCGGTGGAATTCCTTTGTCAGGAAACAATATAAATCAGGAGTGGAGCTGGCTAAAAAACAGAGAAAGGAACAGGGGGTCCGGGATACAAGCTTTAAGGCTGAAGTAAAGGAGGATGTAATGGAGTCGAATGAGCAAGAGATCGCTACGGAGTGGATAAGGGAAACTCCATCAACGCCCTCTACTACTCTCCAAGAGGTAATTTCATATTTAACGAAGATGGATGAATCCTTTAGACATGATAGGGAGGAAAAGGAAAGGAGTTCCCAGCGTTCTTATTATCTTGAACAGGAAAATGAAAGGCTCCGGGAAGAGAATGGCTTGTTACGGGATAACTTGAGAGTGGTGGAAGAGGATTACAGGGCACTAATGCAAATAATGGAGCGGGCTAGAAAGCTAAGTGTTTTAGAAGATGAAAAATTAAACCCGAAGGTGAGTTTCCAAATGGATAAGAACGGAAATTTGGAAAGGGTAAATAAATGAGAAATGCGGGTGGAAAAAATCCTCCCGCGTCTTTTATTTATTCTTTCGTTTCCATAATTTCATCTTGTTTTTCAAAGGGGGTCCAAATCATAGGATTTTCACCAAGGTCACGATCCATTTCGTAAGGTATGGTAGAAAAGCTCATTTTTTCCCAGAATGCTTGTGAGTGAACCCTGGAATTCGTCTTGATTGGCATATTAAAGCTCTTAGCGAAGTCGACCAAGGCTGTGCCATACCCTTTCTTTTGGTGGTTTGGAAGGACTTCGAGTTTCCAAAGAACAAGAAAGTCCTTTGTTTTATCAAAATACCGGTCAAACTTAGCATTTTTTTTGTATAAACTCATTCTAGCAATCAACATGTCACCATAAAAGATGCCATAGAAAGGAGATTGGCTGTCGTTCTCAATGATGTTACCCTCTAAATCATCGAGCATTGATAATTCCTGCATCCCATACTCTTTGAACTTTTTGAACTCCTCAAGCGTTTTGAAATTCACAAGTAATCGTTCCACCTTGTATTCCATAAATAGCTCCCCCTTATTCTGATCAAACTACTCCCATAATACCCTTTTAAATCTAATAATTATCCCAGTTACAGTCGCGATTAAAACATGTTCTCACTAAATTTAGTCCCTGTTATCGTTGTTTATACCTTTTTTATTCTATGCTCAGTTAATGAAAAGTATAGAGTCATCAATCATTTATAAAAGTCTATAGGTGTGCACGACTTTTCGTATCTAATATACCATTAATTTAGCCCCCAAAGAAGGAAATATACCCTGGTTTGGCGTATTTATACTTCTCTATGTTTTGTGCGGAGTGGAGAACGGAAAGATTTACAGCAAAAGCTATACAATGAGTTTTTTCATTCTCTGATGAAATCGAAATTGCCCCGTAGTGAAAAAAGAATATGTGTTAAAATAGGTAGTATATAACAAGAAGTTAGGAAGGGTATTATGAAAATCGGTGTCATTGGAGCCGGCTCCATTGGTTTGTTATTTGCCTCTTACCTAAGTGCAAGGCATGAAGTCACACTCTATACACGCAGAGAGGAGCAGGCCTCACTTATCAATAGAGAAGGTGTCTGTCTTGTCGTGAATGGATCGACCTGCAAAAGGGATATAGCTTCGAAAGTAGTGAAAGATGGTCTAAGGGAAGAAGAATTGCTCTTAGTAACCGTCAAACAATATCATCTTCCGCAAATTCTACCATTAATTGAGGGCTTACAAGTACCTTTATTGTTTTTACAGAATGGGTATGGGCACATTGCCCATTTAAAGCAGCTAAAATCTTCATCTATTTATGTGGGGGTTGTGGAACATGGGGCATTAAGGCTTGATGAGAATACGGTAGAACATACCGGGATGGGTCTGACAAGAGTTGCTTCTTACAAAGGGGATCTTGGTCGACTTCCTTTCCTGGATGAAGGGAAGGATCATTTTCCATTCGTTGAGAGCGAAGACCACCATACGATGCTGATAGATAAGTTGATTGTCAATGCTGTGATCAACCCGCTGACTGCGTTATTGGAGGTGGAGAATGGACGATTGATCACCAATCCGTTTTATTACCAACTATTTCAGGCATTATTTACCGAAATCTCGTCTGTACTGGATTTGCCAGATGCAGAGGAATCTTTTAGACATGTAAAATCCGTTTGTGTTAACACCTCAGAAAATAGATCTTCCATGCTGAAAGATATAGAAAATGGAAGAGAAACAGAAATTGACGCCATCTTAGGCTATATTATGTCGGAGGCGGTACGAAAAGAGAAAAAGGCATGCATGGCGTCTTCTCTTTATGCAATGATTAAAGGAAAAGAGTTCCAAGGGGGATGAGGGTGTGCCAAACGTTGTTTCAAGTGTTGCCGCGATTTTCATTACACTTCCATTTATAGGCTATATGATTTTTTTTATTAGCGCCAAGCAATTTACAAGGAACCATAAGCGTTCCGTTCAATTTGCAATGGATATGAGTACATTGTTTTTTGTTTTATCGGTCCATTATTTAATTGTGACCATTTGGGGTATACATATGTTTTGGGTGATAATGCTCATCATGATTGCCAATGCATTCGTTGTTGTTCTTGTCCATTACCAGGTTAAAGGAGAAATCATTTTTCAAAAAGTATTAAAAGGGTTTTGGAGAGTGAATTTCGCATTCTTTTTTTGTGCATACCTTCTTTTGTTTTCCATAGGGTTTATTACAAGAATCACTAGAATATTCACTGCATAATGAACGGCAAAAGCATCAATCTTCTGCTCTTGGGCAACATTTTTTGTTTTCTTAAAACAGAATGTTATACTCTAAAAAGAATTGTAGTTGCAGAGAAAGGGAGAACATAAATGGAGATGAAAGATCTCGCGTTACCATCATTAAACCGTTTCGCCTCGGACTATTTGCAGGGTGAGCTTGAAACGGAAGATTATTTTCACTATGACTTGTCCAATCCGGACATTTATCGCAATAGATACCAAGAATTGATGAACAGGACTTTTTCACGAGGGGAATTATCGGATTACATACAAGAGTATATGTCTCGTTTTTCCAGCAGTGAGGCTGTAAATGATAATATCGAGGGATTACGGCGTGATGATTCAGTCGTCGTTGTTGGTGGGCAGCAAGCGGGCTTGTTGTCTGGTCCCCTTTATACGATACATAAGGTAATCTCAATCATCAAGCTTGCACAAGAACAACGAAAAGCACTGGGGAAACCGGTCATTCCTGTATTTTGGATAGCTGGTGAAGATCATGACCTTGCAGAGGTCAACCATGTATATGTCATGAAAAACGGGAAACCGGATAAAAAATCTTATCCTTCTTATCAGCCTTTCAAAACCATGATTACAGATGTGGAAATTGATGAAATCAAGATGGATCAATGGTTCGAAGAAATCATTGAAACATATGGTGAAACCGGCTTTACGAATAAACTTCGTAAGGATATGAAGGAAACGATCAAGCTATCGAAAACATTCGTCGACTTCTTTGCTCGTTTGATTCACGAATGGTTCCATGAATATGGCCTCTTGCTTGTTGATGCTGGAGACCCGGCCTTAAGAAGATTAGAAACAGGGTTCTTTGAGTCGTTGATTGAAAAAAACGAAAAGATTGCCCAAGAGGTAGCACAGCAACAAGCCTTCATGCAAGCTAAAGGTTATTCCAAGATGATTGAAATGGGAGAAGAGCCAGCCAATCTTTTTTATTATGATACTAACAAAAAAGACCGATGTTTGCTGAAACGGTCAGAAGGCATGTTTACTGGCAGGAATGGAGAGGTCTCATTATCGGAGCAGGAACTTTTACAAATGGCCAAGGACCACCCGGAACAATTGAGCAATAATGTCGTTACGCGCCCGTTAATGCAGGAAATGCTGTTTCCCGTTTTAGCTTTCATTTCAGGTCCTGGGGAAATTGCCTATTGGGCCGAATTGAAACGCGCATTTGAACTATTTGCCATGAAGATGCCTCCAATTATTCCTAGATTGAATATTACCTTCATCGAGCGCGGCATCCAGACGGACCTTGAGGAAACTGAACTAACGTTGAAGACGGTTTTAACAGAAGGAACGGCGAATGCCGTACGGTGTTACCTTGATTCCGTGAAAGATGAGACGGTGGATCAATTATTCAGAGATATGAAATCACAACTTGAAGAGAACCATCAAAAGTTATCGATGCATGCCGTTTCCTTGGATAAGGGGCTTGAACCAATGTTGAATAAAAATATCGATTTCATCCAGAAACAATTGGCATTCATGTACGGTAAAATTGAAGAGCGGACAAAAGAACGTCATTCATTCGTCTTGAAAAAATACGAACGCATTGCCAATTCGCTGTATCCGATGGAATCCCCCCAGGAAAGAATATGGAATGTGTTTTATTACTTAAATCAATATGGCCCTGATTTTGTAAAGGAAATCATGAAATTGGACTATCATTTTAATAATGAGCATAAGCTGATTTACTTGTAAAAACTTCGCCGTGGAGAAAAGTGGAGATTATATAGAAATTTGAAGGCAGGTGGTTAACCTGTCTTCTTTTTGTGTGCGCCCGACTTGGGTGCAACCTATAGGGTGTGAGTCGCGAACTTCAGACTTAACCTGAACGACCGTATACCGAACGATACGTACGGTGGTGAGCGGTCGCAGGCTAGGTGCCTCCTCCTACTCGATTTTTCCAAAAACTTCGACAGTAAAAGAGCCACACTCTCTTGGTATGTGTCCATTCGGGAAAAAGTTAGGTATTCGATGAGAAAATTGGCTAAATAAACTTATATATAAAAGAAGGGGATTTTTACAACTAAGGCGAAAGTAAAAACAAGTGGAGAAAGGTGGGGGAATGTGGTACATTGAGATTAGAATGTGGGGGTAGTGGGTATGTTCATGGGAGAGTACCATCATAACATCGATATAAAAGGTCGTCTGATTGTCCCGGTGAAATTTAGGGACAACCTTGGGGAGCAATTTGTCCTTACCCGCGGACTCGATCAGTGTTTATTTGGTTACCCTATGGATGAGTGGAAGCTATTGGAAGAAAAACTGAAAGCCCTACCCATAACCAAAAAAGATGCTCGTGCCTTTACCCGTTTTTTCTTTTCCGCTGCAACAGAATGCGAAATAGACAAACAAGGGCGAATTAATATTCCCACGCCGCTTACTTCATATGGCCAATTGGAAAAAGAATGTGTAATTCTTGGTGTTACCAATCGAATTGAGATTTGGAGCAAATCCCTTTGGGAAAACTATTTTTCAGCTTCAGAGGATTCTTTCGCTGAGATAGCAGAAAATATGATTGGCTTTGAAATTTAAGGCTGCCCTCGAATAGCGTGACTCAATTACCGATTGGAAGGATGTCTAACATGTTTCAACATACAACAGTGTTATTAAAAGAGACGGTTGATGGCTTGAACATCAAACCTGATGGAATTTATGTCGATTGTACTCTAGGAGGAGCGGGTCATAGCGAATACTTACTATCACAGCTTTCTGATAAAGGTAGATTATATGCTTTTGATCAGGATGAGACGGCCATTAAGAATGCTAAGGCCAAATTAGAATGCTATGGCGACCGTGTCGTGCTCGTTCCTAATAATTTTAAATATTTACAAGAAGAGTTGAATGCTCGTGGAGTCGAAAAAGTGGATGGAATTCTTTATGATTTAGGTGTATCGTCTCCACAATTAGATACGCCGGAACGTGGATTCAGCTACAATCATGATGCTCCACTGGATATGAGGATGGATCAAAGTGCCGCCACATCTGCCTATGATGTTGTGAATTCATGGACATACCATGAATTGCTGAGAATCTTCTTCCAGTATGGAGAAGAGAAATTTTCGAAGCAAATTGCCCGAAAAATAGAAGCGGCCCGTGAAATAAAGCCGATTGAAACGACCTTTGAGTTGGTGGAATTAATTAAAGAGGGAATTCCCGCCCCGGCACGACGCAAAGGTGGACATCCCGCGAAACGGGTTTTCCAAGCTATCCGAATTGCTGTAAATGATGAACTGGGAGTATTTGAGGATTCTCTAGAACAAGCGATATCTCTGTTGAACCCTGAGGGAAGAATATCTGTAATTACCTTCCATTCATTGGAAGATCGCATTTGTAAAACCGTGTTTAAAAAAGCGAGTGCACTTCCGGATCTTCCACATGGACTTCCGATTATTCCTGAAGAGTTTAAACCGACTCTGAAATTGATTACGAGAAAACCGATACTACCTTCGGAAGAAGAGCTAGAAGGGAATAATCGTTCTCGTTCGGCCAAGTTAAGAATTGCCGAAAAACAATAAATATAGAAAAACAGAAAAGGGGGAGCATGAATGAGTGCCATAGCAAAAAAAGTACAAGAGCAGCAATTTGAACAACAACAGCAACAATCCCAACAAACTGTTGTCATCCGCAAAGCGAAAATATCAATTGGTGAAGTTGTCTTACTATGTGCCATTGCTATCATGATAACCTTTGCATGCGTGAAGATTGTCTCCAATCAAGCTGCTATTTATGAAACGAATAAAGAAATTCAGCAAGTCGAAGCTACCATTGAAGAACAAGGTAAATTGAATGATGATTTAAAGGTACAGGTCGACGAACTTAGTCGATATGAGCGGATTTGGGATATCGCTGCCAAAATGGGCTTAGGGCTGGATGATAATAACGTGAAGGTTGTGCAGAACTGATGCAGAAACAAAAAAATATGAAGCGTGGAGCAGCTGGATTATTCTTTGCATTCAGCCTGCTCTTCTTTGTATTAATCTGCCGCTTTTTATATATTGGTGTGACGGGGACAGCTGGAGGCGAGGTACTAGCTTCAAAAATCGACAAAAAATATGAAAAAGAACAAGTTATAGAAGCTAAACGGGGCAGTATCCTTGATACAAAGGGTGAAGTCATTGCAGTGGATACGTCCTCGTATATCCTGCGAGCCATCCTGAGCGAGAAAGAAACAGAGCATGTAAAAGACCCAGAGATGACTGCAAGTAAGCTCGCAAAATATATTGACATGGATGAACAGGCCATTTATGACCGTCTTATTAAAAAAGGGGCGTATCAGGTGGAGTTTGGGAGTGCTGGGAAAGATTTGACCCAGGATACCAAACAGAAAATCGAAAAGTTAGAACTTCCAGGCATTACATTTGGAAGGACCAATAAACGCTTCTATCCAAATGGGATCTTTGCTTCTCATTTGATTGGATACGTAGAAAAAGATGAAGAAACCGAAGAGATGACCGGGAAATTCGGTATTGAAAAGTACCTCAATAAGGAGCTGCAAGAAACGGACGGGAAACTGACGTACGAAAGTGACTTTTGGGGACTCATCTTGCCAGGTGCGGAGGAAAAGGTTTCGGCCCCGAAAAATGGGAATAACGTCTCGCTGACAATTGATAAAAAAATTCAAACTTTCTTGGAAGATTCCATGAATAAAGTCCAGAAAAAGTATGAACCACAACAAATCATTGCCATCGTTTCCAATCCTAAAACGGGGGAAATCTTGGCTATGGGACAAAGGCCAACTTTCCATCCGACGACGAAAGAGGGTCTTACGGATACTTGGCGCAACCTGGCGATTGAAGAAACGTATGAACCCGGTTCGACCTTTAAAACATTTACCCTTGCAGCGGCTGTTGAAGAAGGGGTCTTTAATCCTAATGATACGTTTACAACAGGTACATACAAAGCTGCTACAGGTTCCATAGGCGACCATACTGGAATCGAAAGAGGTAAGAGCATGACTTATCTTGAAGGAGTCCAACGATCCTCCAATGTGGCTTTCGCAACCCTTGCCATGGATAAAATTGGTGCGGATACCTACCGCGACTATTTGACGAAGTTCGGGTTTGATAAAAAGACAGGGATAGACCTGCCGAATGAGATTACAGGCAAGATACAATATAAGTACAAAATGGAAAAAGTCACTACCGCGTTCGGCCAAGGAACGACGGTCACGCCCATCCAACAGATTCAAGCAGCTTCAGCGGTGGCTAATGACGGAAAGATGATGCGGCCATATGTCATTAAAAGCACATCCGATCAAGATAACGGGAAACTGTTGAAAACGACAAAACCGCAAGTGGCCGGTGAACCGATTTCGGCAGAGACGGCGAAACAAGTTCGCGAGTATTTGGAAACGGTTGTTTCCGCAAAGAAAGGAACGGGTAAGAAATATGCTATCGATGGGTATGATGTAGCGGGGAAAACAGGAACTGCTCAAATTCCTGGTCCGACTGGTAGATATCTAGAAGGTAAGGAGAACTATTACTTTTCATTCTTAGGGATGGCTCCGGCTGATGATCCGCAACTCGTTGTATACGTGGCGGTCAAACAGCCGAAGTTAGGTGTCTCATATGTAGGGGCAGATCCGCTTTCTGAAATCTTTAATCCAGTGATGCAAAATAGCCTTATGTATTTAAACATAAAGCCTTCCGACCTAAAAAAACAGACAACTAACGAAATCGAAGACTATACGGATCAACCTATTCATTCATCCGTTAAGGAACTAGAGAAGTTAGGGTTTGAAGTGGAACAGATAGGAAGTGGAAGGAAAATTCTCGACCAATCTCCTAAAGCTGGAAGCACTCTTCTACAAGGAGAAAAGATCATCCTCCGAACTGAAGGAGTAATGAAAGTTCCAGATACGGCAGGGTGGTCATTACGAGATGTCATGAAAGTAGCCAGCATAGCTAAGCTTGATCTAAATACGTCTGGTACAGGGTATGTGAGCAAACAGAGTCCTAAAGGCGGAACAAAGGTTAAAGAAGGAGACTCATTCAAAGTCGAATTGCAGCAGCCTGAAAAGCCGTCTAAAGACTCAACGAAAAAAGAGACGAATGTAGAGTAAATAAGCTTGCACGAAAAAGGGAGACTCCAGGGTCTCCCTTTTTCGTGCATTTTTTAGTCTACCATCAAGTAGCCAAGCATATATATTGAGCATGTATGAAATGGAGGTGCCTGTTTTTTGCGTGTTTCTAATGTTACCGTCCGAAAACGGCTCGCAATCGCATTGGCAATAGGACTAGTCGTCTTTTTTATTATTGATATCCGCTTAGGAATCGTTCAGTTTTATTTAGGAGATAATTTGACAAGCCTGGCTAAGGATTCGTGGAGTAGGAACATCCCCTTTGAAGCCAAGCGTGGTGAAATCTTGGATCGGAATGGGGTGGAATTGGCAACGAATATATCAGCCCCGACGGTATATGTCATCCCGAGACAAATTGAGAATCCAAGTGATACTTCTGAACAGTTGGCTTCCATATTAAACATCACGAAGGAAAAAGCATATAAATGGTTAACGAAACAGTCGATGAGTGCCAGAATTCCTGAAGGAAGAAAGATATCCCATGAAAAGGCGAAGGAAATCAAGGCGCTAGGCATTAAAGGTGTCTATATTGCGGAGGATTCCAAACGCCATTATCCATTCGGTGAATATCTATCACATGTATTGGGATTTACGGGCTCGGACAACCAGGGATTGATGGGGATTGAATTATCCTATGATAAGGAGCTTAATGGCGAAAGAGGGTACGTAAAATTTTATTCGGATGCTAAAGGGAAAAGGCTCGAAAACATGGCGGATGATTTCAAGGCTCCCATGGATGGGGATAACCTGAAACTGACGATCGATAGCAGAATCCAGACCATAGTGGAACGGGAACTAGATAATGCGGAGGCCACCTATGATCCTGATGGGCTTATCGCCATTGCGATGGATCCAAAGACAGGAGAGATACTGGCAATGTCCAGTAGGCCAACTTTCGATCCTGCGAAATTTCAAGATGTACCTGCAGAAGTATATAATCGTAATTTACCGGTTTGGAGTATTTATGAGCCGGGTTCGACCTTTAAGATTATCACGCTTGCCGCTGCACTTGAGGAAGGAAAAGTGAATCTGCAGAATGACCATTTTTATGACTCCGGCCATGTGGAGGTGGCAGGGTCTACATTGCATTGCTGGAAAAGTGGTGGTCATGGAGATCAAACTTTCCTAGAGGTGGTTGAAAACTCATGTAACCCGGGTTTCGTCGAGCTTGGTAACCGACTGGGCAAAGATAAATTGTTCAAATATATCAACGACTTCGGTTTCGGTCAAAAAACGGGGATTGATTTATCGGGGGAAGGAAGGGGAATCATGTTCAATATGGATCGTGTCGGTCCCGTTGAACAGGCGACAACCGCTTTTGGACAAGGAGTTGCCGTCACGCCTATCCAGCAAGTCACGGCTGTTTCGGCCGCTGTGAACGGGGGGACACTGTATACCCCATATATTGCAAAAGAATTGGTCGACCCAAAAACGGGGGAAGTAGTAATGAGGAAGACCCCACAAGCCAAGAAAAAAGTGATTTCCGAAGAAACTTCAAAAAAAGTCCGGGAAGCACTTGAATCCGTTGTAGCACAAGGAAGCGGTAAGGGAGCATTCGTGGAGTCGTACCGAGTGGGTGGGAAAACGGGGACTGCCCAAAAAGCTGAAAACGGAAGATATTTAGATAACAATTATATTCTCTCATTTATCGGTGTCGCACCGGCGGATGATCCCCAGATCGTGGTCTATATCGCTGTAGACAACCCAAAAGGGACGGTTCAATTTGGTGGTGTGGTCGCTGCGCCAATCGTTGGGAACATCATGGAAGATTCACTAAGGGCAATGGGCGTCAAACCGAGAAAAAACCAGATTGAAAAGGAAAAGGTCTGGACTGATCCGGTGATGATCGAGGTTCCTAATGTTGTCGGAATGAGTAAAAAAGAGCTTCAGACTCAGCTTCTTGATCTTAAGATTGATTATGCAGGAAGTGGAAATAAAGTCATAAAACAGGCGCCCGATCCAGGGGTGAAATTAAAAGAAGGATCAACAATTAGAATTTATCTTGGCGAACAAACAGAATAAGTATAAAATAAGAATAGTGAAAAGCGGCTGAAAAAACATCAGCCGCTTTGTTTACGGAGTCGATTAAACCCCGTATAATAAAAACTGGTTTCTCGACAAGCCAAAGTTAATCACATATAATGAATCCTCAAATTAAGTTGAGAGGGATGGAAAAATGAAGCTTCACGCATTACTATCTTATTTACACTCCTTGGATACGCATGAAGGAGAAAATCCGGAGATCACCTCCATTGAAAATGATAACCGTAAAGTTAAAGATGGAAGTTTATTTGTATGTATAAAAGGTTATACAGTGGATGGTCATGATTTTGCTCAATCAGCCGTAGAGAATGGTGCTGCCGCCGTCATCGCTGAACGACCGTTGAACTTAAACGTACCTGTCATTGTAGTCCGTGATTCCAGTAGGGCCATGGCGGTTCTTGCAGATGCATTTTACGGTCATCCGACTCAAAAAATGCGCCTGATTGGTATCACTGGTACAAACGGAAAAACGACGACAAGCCATTTGCTTGAAAAGATTTTCGAAGATCAAAAGAAGAAAACGGGTTTGATCGGAACGATGTATACTAAAATCGTCGATAAAGTGTATGAAACGAAGAATACGACACCAGACAGTGTCACGCTTCAGAAAGCTTTCAATGATATGGCTGAAGCGGATGTCTCAGCGGCCATCATGGAGGTTTCTTCGCATGCGCTCGAACTTGGTCGTGTCCATGGATGTGATTACGATATTGCCGTATTTACGAACTTAACGCAAGATCATTTAGATTTCCATAAAACGATGGAGCGATACAAACATGCGAAGTCATTGTTTTTCTCCCAATTAGGCAATGCCTACTTGGAAAATCGCCCTAAATACGCTGTTCTTAACGCTGATGATGAAGCAACAGTTGATTTTATTAAAGCAACAGCCGCGACAGTCGTTACATACGGAATTGATAAGGATGCAGATATTAGAGCCAGTGATATACAGATTAACGCACAAGGCACTACTTTCACTCTTGCGGCAGGCAAAGAGAAACGTATAGTTAAGCTTCAGTTAATAGGGAAATTCAGTGTTTATAACGTCCTGGCCGCCATCAGTGCCGCTTTGTGTGCTGGTAGTGACCTAGATGAGACCATCAAATCCATTGAATCGATAAAAGGCGTTGCTGGTCGTTTTGAGCTTATCTTGGCGAATCAGGATTTTCCGGTCATCGTCGATTATGCACACACACCGGACAGTCTTGAAAATGTTTTGAGGACAGTCGGTGAGTTTGCTAAAAACAAGATTTTCGTGATTGTAGGTTGTGGCGGGGACCGGGATAAAACAAAACGGCCCATCATGGCAGCAATTGCCTGCAAATTGGCTACGGACGCGATCTTCACTTCTGATAACCCACGCAGTGAGGATGCTTTACAGATCCTTCGAGATATGGAAGCAGGGGTTGAAGGAGAAAGATATACGGTCATCGAAGACCGAAGAGAAGCAATTGAATATGCCGTTTCAAAAGCTGAAACAGGTGACGTGATTTTAATCGCCGGAAAAGGGCATGAAACTTACCAATTGGTTGGTGACGCTGTACTTCATTTTGATGATCGTGAAGAAGCGAAAAAAGCAATTCAAACTAAATTGGGTGCCGTTTAATTCGTTTAAAAGGACCCATCAAACAAAGAATAGCAACAAGGATAATGTATATTTGAATTGTGTTAGGAATGAGGGAGTAAGGAATGTTGGAACAAGTAGTATTTTATACAATTTTGATGGCGTTTTTAGTAACGGTTCTTCTATCGCCCATCTTCATCCCGTTTTTAAGAAGATTGAAATTCGGGCAAAGTATCAGGGAAGAAGGGCCACAATCGCATCTGAAGAAAACAGGAACACCTACAATGGGCGGGTTGGTGATATTATTATCCGTTACCATTGCTACATTAGTCATGACTTTGAAGTTTGCTGAACCATCTACTGAAACGTACTTATTATTATTTGTCACTTTAGGATTTGGTCTATTAGGATTCATGGATGATTTTATCAAGGTGGTTATGAAGCGAAACCTAGGCCTTACTTCAAAGCAAAAGCTTTTAGGTCAAATAGTGATTTCGGTCATTTTTTACTTCGTATTTAAACAGACTGACGTTTTCAACCCTGAATTGAGGATTCCAGGTACTGATTTTTCCGTTGATTTTGGTTGGGCTTACCTGATTATCGTTATTTTCTGGTTGGTAGGTTTCTCAAATGCGGTCAATTTGACGGATGGATTGGATGGACTTGTTTCTGGAACTTCCGCTATTGCTTTTGGGGCGTTTGCCATACTTGCATGGAGCCAGTCACAATACGATGTAGCGATATTTTCAGTGGCCGTCGTAGGTGCTGTCTTAGGTTTCCTTGTCTTCAATGCTCACCCTGCAAAGGTGTTCATGGGGGATACGGGATCTCTAGCCTTGGGAGGAGCAATTGCAACAATTGCCTTGCTAACGAAACTTGAATTGCTGCTAGTTATTATTGGTGGAGTTTTCGTCATTGAAACACTATCTGTCATTTTACAGGTAGGATCGTTTAAACTTAGAGGAAAGCGTATTTTTAAAATGAGTCCGCTTCATCACCATTATGAGCTTTCTGGCTGGTCGGAATGGCGTGTTGTCGTGACTTTTTGGACAGTAGGCTTACTGTGTGCGGTACTCGGAATCTATTTAGAGGTGTGGATATAAATTGAATGAGACAGAAAAATATACAGAGAAAAAAGTATTAGTATTAGGTTTGGCCAAAAGCGGAGTCACGGCAGCTTCGCTTCTACATAGACTAGGTGCGTTCGTAACTGTCAATGATATGAAGCCGTTAACGGAAAACCCGGAAGCACAGGGACTACTCGAACAAGGGATAAAAGTCATTTGTGGTAGCCATCCGATTGAATTATTGGATGAGGGATTCGAAGTGATTGTGAAGAACCCAGGTATACCTTATAGTAACCCGCTTGTAAAAGGGGCTTTGGAGAAAGGGATTCCGGTAATCACAGAGGTAGAACTCGCTTACCAAATCAGTGAAGCACCATTTTTGGGCATCACGGGTACCAATGGGAAGACTACAACCACTACTTTGATATTTGAAATGATGAAAGCCGGTGAAAAGTCCCCACTTATTGCCGGAAATATTGGAACAGTCGCATCAGGAGTTGCTGAGAAAGCAACTTCTAAAGACACAATTGTCATCGAGCTGTCATCATTCCAATTGATGGGCATTGAAGAATTCCGGCCGGAAATTTCGATTGTGACGAATTTGTATGATGCCCATTTGGATTATCATAGTTCAAAGCAAGAATATGCTGAAGCGAAAGCGGCGATAACGAGAAATCAAAGAGCTTCCGATTTCATGATTTTCAATGCTGACCAAGTAGACGTTTTAGCCATGACCAAGAAGACGAAGGCACAACTTGTACCATTTTCTACAGAAGTGAAGCATGAGAACGGGGCTTATGTGGAAGATGGGGCCGTGTATTTCCGCGGTGAAAAAGTGATTGATGTTACGGATATAGTTCTACCTGGAAAACACAACCTGGAAAATGTGCTTGCGGCTATTTCCGCAGTGAAACTGAAGGGTGTGACCAACGAAGCAATTCAAACCGTCTTAACTACTTTCGGTGGCGTTGAGCACCGGCTACAATTTGTAGCGTCGATTGAAAAACGCAAATTTTACAATGATTCTAAAGCGACGAATATCCTTGCCGCTTCGAAGGCATTGACTTCATTTACCGAGCCCGTTATCTTACTGGCTGGTGGATTGGACCGAGGAAATGAATTTGACGAGTTAAAACCGGCTATGAAACACGTCAAGGCGGTTATCACGTTTGGTGAAACAGCAGAAAAAATTGAACGGATAGCCAAAGAATTAGGAATAACGAATATAAAACGTGTCGATAATGTAGTAAAGGCCGTACCTGTTGCTTTTGATTTATCAGAAGAAGGCGACTGCATCCTCCTCTCTCCTGCTTGTGCAAGCTGGGATCAATATAAAACTTTTGAACAAAGAGGGGACATGTTTATGGGGGCTGTGCATAAACTTAAGTAAGAGCTTTCGCAGAAGGAAGTGAACTGCTTCTACGTTGACACCTTGGAAAAAGCGATAATGAGCCGTTATCGCTTTTTTTTTGACTAAAGTGCTGCTGAATGTGGCATCAGGTAGTGTTTTATATTCGTACAGGCTCGAAAAACTTCCCAGAGGTGGATGTCCGTGCCATTAAAAAAATCCAATCCTGATCTTATTCTTATTATCGTTACCTTAAGCCTTTTGACTATAGGTTTAATTATGGTTTACAGCGCCAGTGCAATTTGGGCAGATTATAAATTTGATGACTCCTTTTATTTTGCTAAAAGACAGTTGCTGTTTGCATGTGTAGGAGTCGTTGCCATGTTCTTCATCATGAATGTCGACTACTGGACATGGCGTACATGGGCCAAGTTGCTCATTATTATCTGCTTCATCTTACTGCTGGCTGTTCTGGTACCGGGTATCGGGATGGCGAGAAATGGTTCCCGTAGTTGGATCGGTGTAGGAGCTTTCTCAGTACAGCCGTCTGAATTCATGAAACTCGCGATGATTGCTTTTTTGGCCAAGTTTTTGTCTGAAAGGCAAAAACTGATCACTTCCTTTAAAAAAGGGATGATGCCGTCGTTGGGCATTGTATTTTTAGCGTTTGGGCTTATCATGTTACAACCGGATTTAGGGACAGGGACGGTGATGATAGGAACGTGCATCGTGATGATTTTCATTTCAGGTGCACGTATCAGCCACTTTGTTGGACTGGGGCTAATCGGGGTTGCCGGTTTTGTAGGCCTCATTTTATCGGCTCCATATAGGATAAAGCGCATCACCTCCTTTCTTGATCCTTGGGAAGACCCACTTGGAAGCGGGTTTCAAATGATTCAATCGTTTTATGCAATTGGACCAGGTGGATTGTTCGGACTAGGTTTAGGACAAAGTCGACAGAAGTTTTTCTATTTACCAGAACCGCAAACCGACTTTATTTTCGCGATACTATCCGAAGAATTAGGTTTCATTGGTGGGTCACTCGTTATTTTGCTATTCGCTCTCATGCTTTGGCGTGGAATTAGAATCGCACTTGGTGCACCTGACTTATATGGGAGCCTGGTGGCAGTGGGAATCATCGCCATGGTAGCCATTCAAGTTATGATAAATATTGGCGTTGTCACTGGTTTGATGCCGGTTACGGGGATTACCCTGCCCCTTTTAAGTTATGGTGGATCTTCCCTGACACTCATGTTGATGGCGATAGGGGTACTGTTGAATATCAGCCGCTATTCAAGATTTTAAAAGCAGAACGACAATCACCTGCAAAAAAGGAAGCCCGGAGTAATTCCCGTGCTTCCTTTTTTGATATTATCGTTTAAATGGAACGCTTCTGGTTCTCATATGTATACCTATCATGCCAATTTGAAAAAAATGAAACGGTACTTAAATATTACCATGTATGAATGTGAGGATATCTACAATAAATATTGGCAATAGGGCCTTGTTTAGACTATAGTATAAGAGGGTTAGACCGAAGAGGCACTTACTCTTGCTCATTTTCAAGCCTTATTATGATAGTTATCGATATTGCCTAATTAGAGGCCTCATTTGGGTGAGGATATGAAACTTATAATGAGATCTAGGAACAGCAAGGAGGTTTATCGTGGATAAAGTGATAAAACAATTATCAGACATGCAAATCGGCAAGCTGCTCGAACAGGAGCCACTTGCTAATCATACAACAATGAAGATTGGCGGGCCGGCAGATTTATTCATCGAGCCATCCTCTGTTGAAAACCTTGAAAAAGCATTGAAGGTCATCAAGGAGAATGATTTACCATGGAGAGCAATTGGAAGAGGTTCGAATCTCCTTGTCAGCGATGAAGGTATTGCTGGTGTGGTACTGAAATTAGGCAAAGGGCTGGATCATCTTGAAATCAATGGAACGGAAGTGATGGCTGGCGCGGGTGTTTCCCTTGTGAATTTGTCGGTGCAGATTAGTAAAAAGGGGTATGCTGGTTTAGAGTTTGCCAGTGGAATTCCAGGTTCCGTTGGTGGATCGGTCTATATGAATGCAGGCGCACACGGCTCCGATATGAGTGCGGTTCTTAAGGAAGCTCATGTTTTATTTGAAGATGGAACATTGGCTTGGCTTTCCAAGGAGGAAATGGAGTTTTCGTATCGAACTTCTTTACTTCAAAAGAAAAAACCAGGAATCGTACTGGAAGCCATTTTCCAATTAAAAGAAGGCGATAGAAGTGAGATCGTCGAAAGAATGCAAAATAACAAAAACTACCGTAAAGATACCCAGCCATACAATTTACCTTGTGCAGGAAGTATCTTTCGAAATCCACTGCCGAATCATGCAGGAGAGTTAGTGGAAGAGGCTGGTCTAAAGGGACATTCAATCGGAGGGGCTCAAATTTCTCCGATGCATGGGAACTTCATTGTCAACACTGGTCATGGATGTGCGGCAGATGTTCAAGCTTTGATACAACATGTCAAAGATACGGTATATAGTAAGTTCAAAATTGAATTAGAAACAGAAGTAGAAATCATTGGGAGACAACTATAGGATTTTTATTTTTTATATCCAAATATTGTGGTATAATGTGTTGCCTGAAAAATTTCACTTCATTACTTTGTGAGTGTCACGAATCATCCACTTTTTTTAGGGAGAGGTGAAAAAGATGGAAAAGGGGAAAATCGTTTCCATTGAGGACCGCATTCCTAAGTTAAAACAAATAAGAAAGAGCAAAGCAAATAAAAGGCTTGTTCTTTTGCTTTCCCTTTTCTTCATCCTGGTTGCTTGTGTGTTATATTTTTTATCCCCACTAAGCTATGTGAATTCCATAAAAGTGGAGGGGAATCAATATATCACTTCCAAGCAGATTATTAAATTGAGCAATATAAAGAAAGACCGAAGTATCTGGAAAGTCGACACGGGAGAGACTGCCGCTAACATTAAAAGGATTCCTGATATAAAAAGTGCCAGTGTTGTACCTATTTTCCCTAATTCCGTTAAAATAACGGTTTCTGAGCATACTAGAATTGCCTATTTATCCATTGATGGGAAGTTTGCCCCGATTTTGGAAAATGGAGATATTTTAAAAGAGTTAGAGAGTGGAGAAAATCCAGTATTTGCCCCTGTTTTAATTGGTTTCAAAGAGGGTAAAGCATTAAAGTTGCTTTTGGATGAATTGGACAAGCTTCCTGTGGAAATACAGAATGCTATATCGGAAATACATCATGATCCTACTAAAACGGATAATTACCATATTGTTATGTATATGAATGATGGATATGAGGTAAGTGCCACAAGTCGTACCTTATCTGAAAAAATGATACATTATCCTTCCATTGTTAGCCAATTGGATCCAGATGTTAAGGGAGTCATTGACTTAGAGGTCGGTTCTTATTTTAAAGCCTTTAATGGGCCGGAAGAAAAGGAAGAGAAAATGGAAACCGAGACCGAGTAAACCAAAACGCTGGTAGAACAAAAGAACGATGCAGTACAGGTACGATTGAAGGAACTGGATGCAATGTAATGACTAACATAGAAAAAGACAAGAACAGTTATATCGGATGTACCACTGTATTAGCGGAAAATCAGGAGAATTTGGATGTATATCCAGAATGGTATGTATATGGTCTGCCAAAATGATTTTGCTTTGTTATTACAGTGCAGCAAAATGTAACTTAACAATACATAAGCGGGCCGTAGTAACTAAGATAGGGTTAGTAGATCCACCTCCAAATGTCCAATTTTACTGGAAAATGGATTGAAACCCACCTATTTTCTGTAGTCTTTTCTTCATGCATTATATTGTGGACTGCAGGTTCTCCTCCATTCTTCCCTTGGTGAAGCAGCATTGGTAACGATATCTTAGTTTTATCTGTAAGTTTGACTTTTCTAGGTGTACAACTTGGTGTAGACTTGTATTTAGTTGGAATCTCTGTATATTACGTGAGAAACATCAAAATACCTTAAAATTCGGATGAGTCGTTTGATAAATGATTTTTTCTGGAAAAAACAGAAAATATCTTTATTATTAGAGGGAATTGCAGGATAAATGCCGAATAGGTTAAGTCAGTATTAAGTTTTTCACGAATGACATCTAGATACCAAGAGACGAACGATGACTATTATAAAGATTGTAAATCTACGAGTTTTCTCTTAATAATATGAGATGACACTTTATTATAATATTAGCGAGTTGTAATTAGGTCTGCTATTCTAAAATGAATAGGTATTTTGATATGATAATTCTATTCTACTAATATATGTATAAAACTGAAGGAGGTGCCATGGAATGAACAGCAACGAAATTTACGTAAGTCTTGACATCGGTACATCCAGTGTAAAAGTTATCATTGGGGAAATGGTCAATGACACATTAAATATCATCGGCGTAGGAAATGTAAAATCTGAAGGGCTTAAAAAAGGCTCCATTGTCGACATAGATGAAACTGTACAGTCCATTCAAAAGGCTGTAGAGCAAGCTGAACGAATGATTGGAATGGAAATCAAAAAAGTAATCGTCGGTATCAGTGGTAATCATGTTACGCTTCAACCTTGCCATGGAGTGGTAGCAGTATCTAGTGAAAATAAAGAGATTATCGAACATGATGTATTTCGTGTTAGAGAAGCAGCGGAGCTAGTTACGATACCATCAGATCGGGAAATTATCGATGTTGTTCCAATTCATTACAAAGTTGATGAGTTGGATGAGATTAGCGATCCACGGGGCATGATTGGCGTACGTTTAGAAATGAGAGGAATTTTAATTACAGGTCTACGGACAGTATTACATAATACCCTTCGGTGTGTGGAAAGGGCAGGATTAGAAATAACGGATATTGCTCTTCAGCCATTAGCAGCAGGTGGGCTTGTTTTATCCAAGGATGAAAAGGAACTGGGGGTAGCGCTTGTCGATATTGGGGGCGGTTCCACGACTCTAGCGATTTTCGAGCAAGGCTATCTACAATACACTTCCGTGATCCCTATAGGCGGGGAGACACTTACAAAGGATCTCTCCATAGTTCTTAGGACCACTATGGAGGATGCAGAAAAAATCAAGATTAAACATGGGCATGCCTTTTATGATGATGCTTCAGAAGACGAAGTATTCCAAATACCAATCATCGGTAGCGACCAACAACAAACGTGTAACCAGCTAATGCTCTCAGATATTATTGAGGCGAGGTTAACCGAAATTTTCGAGTTAATCCAAGATGATTTGAGGAGACTCGGTTTTCAGGAAGTACCGGGAGGGTTCGTATTGACCGGTGGTGTCGTTAAGATGCCAGGAGTTCTGGAGCTTGCTCAATATGTCTTCCAAAACCGCGTAAGGACGGCTGAACCAAATTATATTGGTGTCAGAGAACCCCAATATACGACAGCGGTTGGTCTAATTAAACACGCATGTAAGAAAGAGAGAATGCAAAAAAACACCACTAATAAAACTCCTGTAACAGCTGGCCAGGTAACAGAAAATAATGATCAGCGGAGCCAAAAGTCCTCTCAGAAACATAAAGAGACTACGGCTAAAAAACAAGGTGAAAAAGGTGAATCGAAATTCAAAAAAATCTTGGGTTACTTTTTTGAATAATAACAAAAAATCGGGAATTTCGTCAAAATAGGAGGATTGTCATGTTGGAGTTTGATTCTAATTTAGAACAATTAGCAACGATAAAGGTTATAGGTGTTGGCGGCGGCGGTAACAATGCGGTGAACAGAATGATAGAACATGGCGTACAAGGTGTAGAATTCATTTCAGTCAATACCGATGCGCAGGCTCTTAACCTATCAAAAGCAGAAGTTAAAATGCAAATCGGAGGCAAACTAACAAGAGGGTTGGGTGCTGGTGCAAACCCTGAGGTTGGTAAAAAAGCGGCAGAAGAAAGCAAAGAGCAAATCGAAGAAGCGCTAAAAGGTGCTGATATGGTTTTCGTAACGGCTGGAATGGGTGGCGGAACTGGTACCGGTGCTGCTCCTGTCATCGCTGGTATTGCTAAAGATTTAGGTGCACTGACAGTCGGTGTCGTTACACGTCCTTTCACGTTCGAAGGGCGTAAACGCGCAACACAGGCGCAAGGTGGCATAGCTTCCATGAAAGAATCGGTCGATACGCTTATCGTTATTCCAAACGACCGACTACTTGAAATTGTTGATAAAAGTACACCTATGCTTGAAGCATTCCGCGAAGCAGATAATGTTCTTCGTCAAGGGGTACAGGGGATTTCAGATTTAATCGCTGTCCCTGGTCTTATTAACTTGGATTTTGCCGATGTTAAGACCATCATGTCTAACCGTGGATCAGCTCTTATGGGTATCGGGATTTCCTCTGGGGAAAACCGAGCAGCAGAAGCAGCTAAAAAAGCGATTTCCAGTCCATTACTTGAAACCTCCATCGATGGGGCTCAAGGTGTGCTGTTGAACATTACCGGTGGAACTAACCTAAGTCTCTTCGAAGTACAGGAGGCGGCGGATATCGTGGCTACCGCTTCGGATCAAGAGGTAAACATGATTTTCGGTTCGGTCATCAACGAAAACTTAAAAGACGAAATCGTCGTTACAGTTATTGCAACAGGCTTTACTGAAGCTGAAACTTCCATGCGAGCTCCGGGCCGTTCAACACTTGGACAACAACAACAGCAAACTAGACCTCAAACACAAGCGCCTACACCTAGTGTAAATCGTGAAGTGAAGAGAGAAGAAGTGAATGAACAGCCTGCTAGAAATAATAATCAAGGCCAAGGTGAAGAGGCGTTGGATATTCCAACCTTCCTTCGCAACCGTAATAGAAGGCGATGATTTCAAGAAAAAGACCGTTCCCCTATGGGAGCGGTCTTTTTTTGGTGTGCCCGGCATGGGTGCAATCTATAGGGTGTGAGTCCCGAACCATGAAGGCAGTAGTAGTGGTTAGCTTAATGCAAGGGTGTCCAC